>CAZCEX010000361.1:0-1552 GCA_964497785.1 uncultured Thermoanaerobaculia bacterium
GGACGATCGCCGGCGACGACCTCAAAGGGCGATGGGACCTTCGCGACCGGCCGGCAGTGACGGTGGATCCAGACACTGCGCGCGACTTCGACGACGCGGTGTCGGCGAGCCGCGGTAATGGTGACGTCATCGTCGTAGAGGTGCACATCGCGGACGTGGGCCACTACGTGGCGGAGGGGTCGGCTCTCGATCGAGCCGCGCGCGACCGTTCGACGTCGGTCTACCTGCCGGGGAGGGTGGTGCCGATGTTGCCCGAGCGCCTGTCCTCGGACCTGTGCTCCTTGCGGCCACAGGTAGAGCGCCTGGCCTTCACGGTGCGTTACGAGGTGCGTACGGACGGCACCCTTGGCCGGCGCCGCGCACGGCCGTCGATCATCCGTTCCCGTTGTCGTGCGACGTATGCCGAAGCGGCAGAGTGGCTCGCCAGTGACCGCGTACAGTGGCCGTCGGAGACCGCAGAATTCGCAGACTCCCTGCTCCTGTGCGCCGAGGCGGCGGATCGCCTGCGCAAAGATCGGGAGCGGCGAGGAGGGCTCGACTTCGATCTTGCGGAGCCGCGCCTGGTTTTCGACGAAAGCGGAGAGGTCGTCGATGTCACCCCGGCGCCGCGCACCGTCGCCCACCGCATGATCGAGGAGCTCATGGTAGCCGCCAACCGCAGCGTGGCGGGCCTTCTGATCGATGCAGGTTTGCCCGCGTTGCATCGCGTGCACGACAGGCCCGATCCGCGTCGACTCGCGGACCTTGCCGCCACCCTCACCGGTCTCGGTGTGGTCTCGTCCTTCGATGCGAAGTCTTTGCACGTGAGTGAGTTGCAGCGCTTACTCGAAGAGGTCGCCGGCAAACCCTCCGAGCGCCTGGTCTCTACCCTGGTCCTGCGTTCCATGGCACGAGCCGTATACGACCCGGAAGCGAGAGGCCACTTCGCCCTCGCCGCCGACGCTTACGCCCACTTCACCTCACCGATTCGTCGATATCCCGACCTGGTGGTCCACCGTGCTCTGCGCCGACTCACCGAGGGGCAGCGGGATGCCCAGGAGGAAGACCTGCGTGGGCTCGGGGCGCACTGCTCCGAGCGCGAGCAACGGGCGGAACGTGCAGAGCGGATGGCGGTGGAGTGGCGCACCATGCGGTTCCTGTCGGATCGGGTGGGCGAGGTATTTGCAGGTCGCATCAGTGGCGTCACCGACTTCGGTCTCTTTGTGCAGCTCGACAGGTTTGCAGTCGATGGCCTGCTGCATGTTGCCGACCTCGGCGACGATTACTACGAGCACGACCCGGTGAGCCACAGCATGGTAGGCACTCGCGAAGCACGCCGGTGGCGGCTCGGCGATGGGATCAAGGTAAGGATCCTGCGCGTCGACGAACAATCCATGCAGCTGCAGCTTGGTTTGGCCGGCCGAAGCGAGGAACGTCGCCCAACCCAGCGCGATGGAGCGAAAAAGAGGTCATCGCGCAAACGGTCGAACCGCAGCGGCAAGCGCGCGCCGCAAAGGCCGCGATCCGGGAAAACACGCCGACGCCGGTGAGCGAAGAAGGACAAATGAACCGC
>CAZCEX010000361.1:1652-5022 GCA_964497785.1 uncultured Thermoanaerobaculia bacterium
CGCTAAGAACGCTCCTCTGTCAGCTTTCGCAGGCGGCGGAAGATCTCTCGTGATGCACGTTTGTCGCCGGTCTTGTGGACCTTCCGGGCCAGGCGCGTGAATGCCCGGCGATCGAGGTCGGGCAGCTCCGTCGCAGTGGCTTCGATGGTTTCTGCAAAAAGATCTGGATCGCAAAGGCCGTCCCGCAGCAGCTCGAGGTGATGGAAATTCTCCCGCTCGGCCTGGTTTTTGCGGCCGACGTTGTCCAGTGCCACCTGCGCCGCGGAGGCTGTTGCCTCGTCCTGGCGGAGGAGAGCAGCCAGACGTTTGATCTGGCGTTTTCGTCCGCTACGGGCAGTGATGCGGCGGGCGAGGTTGAGCTCCTCGCGCAGCTCGTCAGGCATGGGCAGACGCTCACACACGCCGGCGCTCGCTTCGACCAGACGCATCGCAAGGGCCTCGACGGCCTGAGCCGCCCGTTTCTTTTCCCCGCGACCGCGGCCCTCGCGCTCTTCGCGCGGATCCTTGTCCATCGTTTCGCCCCCTTCCCGCCTATTCTGACACGAGTCCGGAGGCGGCTCCGACTCGACGGACTGTAGGGAGTGCCTCGGTGGTACACTTCGATCTTGGATAGGGAGTGCCGTGTCGCTGATGCGGCGACCGTACCGGACGCCGGTGACAGCCGGCAAGAGGGAGGCAGGAGTGAAGCGATTCATCGTGGTCATTGCCCTGGCGGCTGTTCCCGTCTGCGCAGACACCGTCTACCTGAAGGGCGGTGGACAGATTTCGGGTGAAATTATCGAGCAGACGGAAGACTCCGTGACGGTCGATGTCGGCGGCGGTGGGACGATGTCGGCGCATATGTCGAGTGTCGTCCGCCTCGAAAAAAGCACCTCGCCACTGCAGGAATATCGAAAGCGAGCCGCCAGCATTGCCCCCGGCGATGCCGAAGCGTGGCGAGAGCTGGCACAGTGGGCAACGGGCCGATCGCTTTCGAGTCAAGCAGCGAAGGCCTACACGCAGGTGGTCGCGATCCTGCCGGATGACCCGGAAGCGAACCAGGCCCTCGGCCGGGTCCGGCTCAACGGCAAATGGGTCACCGAGGAGGAGAGCTATCGCGCTCAGGGATACATACTGTTCGAAGGCGAGTGGATGACCCCGGGCGAGCGGCAGTCGATCATCGCCAGCAGGAAAGCCCGCGAGCAGGCGAATCAGCAGGCGAATGACGCCAAGATCAAAGCCATCGAGGACCAGCAGGTGGCGGAGAAGAAGGCGGAGGAGGCCAAGAGCGAACAGGAAGAGCGGTACCGCAACCCGGTCTCCTGGGGCTGGGGCGGTGGGCCGGGTTACTGGCCCCATCCGCGGCGGGGGTGGTGATGAAAAGGGAGATCCCCATGAAACGTTATTTGAAAGCACTGCCACTGCTTGGCGCACTCTTCGCGGCGTGTTCTTCGCCTTCGCAAGTCGACGAAATCGTCGCCTCGAATCTCGCCGCTCGAGGGGGCAAGGAGCGGATCCAGGCGCTGCAATCGTTCCGGGCAACCGGGACGGCGACCGCGAGTGGCGGGCGGATCGCGCGGGTGGTCCAAGAAATCAAGCGACCTGATCTCTACCGCCTCGAGTTCTCGTCACAGGGAACGGTGGCCGTCTTTGCACACGATGGCGAGGTCGGCTGGCAAGTCGCGCCTTTGCAGGGTGTGTTCGAACCCGAGGTGGTCAAGCCGGAATACGACTCGGAGGCGGGGATCGACGAGCGCGACATCGAGGGTCCACTCGTCGATTGGCAAGAAAAAGGTCACCTGGTCGAACTCGTCGGACGTGAAACGCTTGCCGGCGGGGAGGCTTACAAGCTCAAGGTGACCCTCGCCGATGGTGCGATCCGCTACGACTATGTCGACGTCGTTTCGAATCAGGTTGTGCGCTCCGACAAACCGGAGATGATCCGGGGGAACTCGGTGCAGCTCGAAGTCACGTATTCGGACTTCCGGGATGTGGAAGGACTCGTTTTCCCGCATTTCATCGAGACCCACGTCAAGGACCGGCCTGAGTACATCAAGATTGTCGTCGAAGAATTCGAGCTCAACCCCGATCTCGACGATACGCGGTTCCAGCTACCCCAGTAGCGGCGCCGCCCCGGCGAAGCCGCCAGCTGCAATTTCAGTTTTGCCGCAACCAGGTGATTTGGACCTGGGCTCTGACCCGAGCCCGAGCCCGTTATCGTTGTTGAATTCGCTTGTTCGGTAACGACAACGATAACGGCCTCGGGCTCGGGCGAAAAACAAACGGCGGGCCAGGTTTTCAACGAAATTTCCGAGTGACAACTTTTCGTCAGGACTTGATACCGTGGACGAAGACCGGGGTAGCCCGCTGGGTGGATCCTCTTTCGAAACATCGAGCGGTGCTACATTGGATGACAATACTGATGTGGTTGACGCCTTCGGGGCGGGACCAGCAGCGTAGTTGGAGGTTGACCCGATGAATCGACGAAAGCGCTCAGTGGTTGCTCGTATCACCTGTTCGTTCGCAGGCCTCTGTCTCGTATGTCTGCCGGGTGTTGACGCCCAGCAGGTTGTGGTCCAGAACGACTCGGTTGCCGATCTCGGCAATGCTGCAATTCAGGCGGGTTTCGTTGCCGGCGAAAGTGCGGCGGCGTGGCTCACGTCGCCTTGTGGCGGTGAGATCGTCGCTGTTCAGGTCGCGTGGCAGTCGTTTTACGGTGGTGTGCCGGCGACGCTGGGGGAAGCGATAAGGGTTCTGGCGGGCGGTACCTTTCCGATACCGGGGAACGAGTTGGCGATCATCGAAGGGCCGATGATGAACGACGGATTCTTCAACGAGTTCACCCTGCCGATCCCGGTCGCTATTCAGCAAGACGAGGTCTTTGTCGTTTCTTTTCAGTTCTTCGAGACTCCGTCGTCCCTCGGACCGAGCCTCGTGACCGATGCTGATGGCTGTCAGGCCGGAAAGAACGGCATCCTCGCGATTCCGCCTGGGGCCTGGTACAACTCGTGCGCCCTCGGAGTGACCGGGGACTTCGCAATCCGCGCGGTGGTCGAGTGTGCCGACCCGCTGATCTTCGCGGATGGGTTTGAGGATGGCGACACCTCGGCTTGGTCTGACACTTTGCAGTAGGAATCGCCGGTCCGTTGAGTCAGGTTGATCGTGATTCCGAGCAGAAGGCCATATAGGGCATCTGAACCGCGAAGACGCAAAGGGCGCAAAGTTTTTTGTTTAGAATTCTTGATTATTTTTCTTTGCGTTCTTGGCGTCTTCGCGGTTCAAAATGGAGTTGCTCGCGCCGGTACCAGCCTGAATTGTGGGGATGCCCCAGACGGGCTAGGAGGGTGTACCGAATAGATGGTGGATGGATTTCGGAGCGTCGTTTGAGGCC
>CAZCEX010000362.1:0-5002 GCA_964497785.1 uncultured Thermoanaerobaculia bacterium
AGTTGTAGAAAGTAGCGGTCACGGTGACGTTGCCGCCGGTGGTATTCACGAAACCCACGTTGGTGCGGTAGGTAGTGTTCTCGTAGAGAAAGATCAGACGTCCGGTCTGCCACGACTGGATCGCCAGGCTGTCCAGGTAGCCGGGGATGCCCTGGCCGAAGGTGCCGGTCGGCGCGTCGTTGTAGGTGCGCGACATGACCTGGATCGGCTGTGTCGAGCACAGCCGCAGGGCGCCGGCGAGATTGTTCTGGCCGAACCGGTTGAGGAATACGTCCGGCATCTCCTCGCCAGCTGCGGCTGCAACGGTGGCGGAGATGGACTGCACCGTCGAGTTGTTGACATTGCGCTCGAGCAGGTCGATGACGACCTGGGAGGCGGAGTTGCTCAGGTTGAACATACCCAGGTCCGAGACCCACTGGGTATTGTTGGCGCCGGGCAGGTGGCCGCCACCAGGCACGACGTAAACGAAGTTTCCCGCGCACGGGTTGGTCGGCCCACCGCCCCCCGAAATGGTGATGGTGCCGGTCCGGGTGCAGGTCACTCCCTGGATCGAGGCGACCAGGTTCCACGTGTAGGTGCCGGCTGAAGCATAGCTATGGTTCGGGTTCTGCTGGTTCGACTGGGCTGTGCTATCACCAAAGTCCCATTGGTAGGCGACAGTACCGGCGCAGTTAGACGGCGTGGCCGAGCTCCGGAAGCTGACGGCCGTGCCCACTTGGCCGGCCGCCGGAACCGTCGCGCTGCAGGTCAGGTTGCAGACACCACCACCGCCGACGGGAGTGACGGTCAAGTCATACAGGATCGGAGACGTGGTTCCCGAGATCAGCTGAAGGGTGACTTCGACTTGCAGGTAACGCCCATTGGGCACTGTGCTGAGACTGGTGCCGTTGGAAGCCTGCTCCCATCCCGACCAGGTCGAGAGGTTGTTGGAGGATCGCGTACGCACCGTCACCGCCGTAACAGCCGGCTCTTGAGCGTTCCAGGAAAGGGTGCCCCACTGGGTGTTGGCGGCCCCACTGTCGTGGTTGACTGTCCAGGTGCCGATGCGAGTGGTGACGGAGCGGGCCACAATGCCGGTCATGTCGCTGTAGCCGTAGTGCGTGCTCGTACCCAACACGTCCTTGGTCAGGTCCACTGCGTCGGTCGTCGGGTCGATGCGCTTGATCGTTCCGGAGGTATCGCCCATCGACCAGATCTTGCCGTTGGCATCGACCGCCACGCCTGTGGGCCCGAACCCGAGGTCGACAGTTGCCTTGAGGTTACCGCTGTTGGAGTAACGCCCCACCTGATATGCGGTGCGTCCGGCCAGCCACACGTCGTTGTCGTCGGTAACGGCAATGCCCTTACCTCCGCCGATGGTATCGACCGTCCAATCGACCGTGGCTGCGCCGATGTTGATGCGCGACATCTTTTCGTAGTATCCGGAAACAAACAGGCGACCGTTGCTGTCGATCGCGAGGCCGTAGGAAAGGTGGGTGAGGTCGACTTTCGTGAGGTCACCAGTCGCGGGGTTGATGCGAAGCACCCAGTAATCCGGGTAGCTCGCAGACCACAGCATTCCGTTGCGATCGATGACGGCGCCGTAGGGACGAGTACCGGTGGACGACACGTCGATGGTCTGAAGAACCTGCCCGTTGCTGTTGTTGATGTGGTAGTACTTCTTGTCGTTGTAAATCCCGGCCCAGACGTTGTTTGAAGCGTCGATGGCAAGGGCGCGGATGTAGTTTGCGGAGTAACTGCCCTGGTATTGTCCCGGCCTGTAGGTGCCGGTGCTGTTGTTGATCAGTACGACCTCCCACAGGACACACTCATCGTCGCCCCACGGCAAGATCTCGGTGCTCGAGATGTCGCCGTCGCTGTTGCTGTCCAGCGATGTTTCGATGGTGCCGTTGCTATTGCGGTCGAAGCATTGACCCGCCTCATAGAGACCGACCTTGACCGCAGTGCCGGCGCCGCGGTTTCCGACCCAGCAGTTGCCCTGCAAGTCAACCGTAGTGCGAGAGGAGTTCTGACCGACAGTGGTCGGCCCAACGTAGTAGCGGCCAAGCTCGTTGCCGGTGCTGGTATCGATCTTTGAAATAGTGTGGGTATTGGAGTTGGGCACCCACAAGAAAGGCAAGGCGCCCGTCTGAGTGGAGAGCTGCAGCTGGTCCGGGGTCGTCTGGTGTTCGAGTCCGACCAGAGTGCCCTGGTCAAAATCGGCGCTCGTGGTGTAGGTGTGGCCACTCCCGGTCCCGCCACCGGTGACCGTGATGGATTTGCTGATGCTATCCGACCCGAAGGCGTTGCTGGCGGTCAACTGCACCGCGTAGGTGCCGGCGGCGCCATAGGAGTGGCTGGGGTTCTGCTGACTCGACGAACCACCGTCGCCAAACGACCACGACCACGAGGTCGGCGACCCTGTCGATGTGTCGCTGAACTGGACTGCGCTGCCGGCCTGCGGGCTGGCGGGCGTCCAGGTGAAGTTGGCGGTGGGCGCAGTGCCGCCACCCCCGTCGACGGTCAGCACGATGTCGTCGAGCCACGCGCCCGGGTAGGTGATGCTGTCGTCGGATGCGTAGGTGAAAGCGAACCATACGGAGCTTTCACCGGTGAGGTCCCTGGGCTGTTGGTTCTGGTCCTCGCCGAACGAACTCAGATCCTGGCTGTATGGAGTCCAGGCGTTGTTGCTCTGGTCCTCGAACGGACCACTGAATTGCTGGCCGTCGGTGGACGCCCACCAGATGAAGGCGTCGTATCCGTCCTCGGTGTCGAGCCACAGGTCCCACGTAAGCTGGCCCGAGGTCACGGAGCTGAGGTCGAGTGGCCCGATGACAACCCACGAGAAGGTGCATTCCGGGCTGTCGCCACCGACGCCCGGAGCACCGGCGCCGTCTTGCGCGTTCCAGATGGAGTAGGCACCCGACGACGCCCGGTCACTGGTCTTGCCCCAATCGACCTCGGCGATCGACGTGCACGAGCTGAATATATGTTGCGCACCGCGCGAAACCTGCCAGCCTTGTGGAGGGAAGGCTCCCTCGAAGCTCTCATTGACGAGCTGGGTGGCTGAGGTCTTGGTCAGCTCGAGCTCCTGCCCGGGATCGACAACGGTTGCGGGCGAGGAGGCCACCAGTGGGTTGTCGAGTTGGATGGAGATTCCGCGGCGGCCATTCGCAGCCGACGAGTCAATATCGGCGCCATCCCACCGGACCGCACCGGCGATGGTGATCGGCAGCCCGGTCTTGTCGGTCTCCCGGTCGGGGCCGGCAGCCCCCTGTACCGTCAGTCCGATGGCAAGACCCGCAACAATGATCAGTCCGGTGAGTGTTCGATTCCGGGTGCGTCTCATCTCCGACCTCCTCGGTGGCATCGATTCAAGGCTTGCGGTGTCTGTCGACGATCACGACCCACAACGCGGGAGCAGTCCAACCGCAGCCCCGGCTCTGAACCGAGACCAACGTCGGCAACCGATTTGTCGAACGCTGCTCACACGGGCAAGCCAACCGTCACCGAGTATAGGAGGATATCGGATCTGACGGAGAGTCGGCGACTCAATCGCGTGTAATGCTCACCGAAGCCACACTATCCGGCGGGCTGCGATGGTTCCAGGTCCATCGCAGCCCGAGGCGCCACTCAATCACGGCGTGGTGCTGGACCACGCGGAGGTATTGCCCGACTCGAACCCGTCCTCGAAGAGCGTGTCGGACCCGATGTTCCAGATGCGGGCACGAATGCTGGAGGCGTCGTACGCGTCGGATTCGCGCCGGACGACCAGAGAATCCGACGTCAGACTCCTCCAGTATCCGCCTTCCTGGACGAGGGAACCCCCGGAGGAGTAGTTGTCAGTGCCATAGGAGATGCCGTTGATCCAGCCGAGGCGCGAGAAATGCATCTCCACCACCATGTCGTCGGTCGGGGTCCCGAGGCCATGAGTCAGGGTCATGGACGTGCCCGCGTCGACGCTGGTCCACCAGCTGTCGTAAGCCGGGGTCGGCGGTCGCCACATGCGCACCCGCGCCTCGTCGGCCGAGGTGTCGTCAAGGCCACGGTAGATGGTGACGTGGGAGCTGTCGACGCCGCGCCACAAGGTTCCCTTTTCCACCACGTTGACGCCGTCGCTCGAGTAGCGATCGATGCCGGTGAACCGCGCGTTCATCCCGGTCATCCCCGAGTCCTTCTGGTCGAGGGCGACGACGGAGTCGGTGCCGCCGCTGTCATAGAAGGGCTCGCTCGATCCGGGGGTGATGACCTCCCAGCCGCTCGTGAAGTCGGGGAAGGGCGCAACCCAGATGCGCACCCGCATCTCGTCGGCGTTTGCATCGTCCGCGTACCGGTGGATGTAGATCTGGGAGGCGGTGAGGATGCTCCAATCAGCGCCGTAATCGTACCTCCGTCCCGAGGCGTACTGGAAGTCGCAGCCGTAGTTGATCTGGTTGACGCCATTGCTGCCGTCCCGAAACTGAAGATCGACGTAATAGGCGTCGGGGTCACCGCCGATGTCATGACTCAGGAACCGACCGCTGTTCTGGGACACGGCCTCCCAGCCGCTGTCGTACTTGGGCGCCGAGGTTGTCCAGATGCGCACCCGCATCTGGTCGGCGTCGTTGTCGTTGGATCCCCGCCAGAGATCGATCGTGCCAGCCTTCAACGAACGCCAGTGGCCGCCGTAGAAAACCCACGCGCTGCCACTCCAGTAGTAGTCCCTGCCATAGCTGCGCTGGTTGATTCCATAACCTTGATCGGTGTCCTTGAACTGGAGGTCGACGACATAGTCGTTCCAGGGGCCGCCGAGGTTGTGGTTCTTGGTGACGGTGGCGGCCTGGGCGATGCTGAACCAGCCGCTGTCGTAGGCCGGCGTCGGCTTACGCCAGATCCGGATACGTACGTCGGCAGCGTGGGTCGAGGACGAACCCCGCGTGATATCGATCGCACTCGTGGTCAGGTTGTGCCAGTAGGCTCCCATGTGGCGCACGACGCCGCCGGAGTCCCGGTAACGATCTCGCCCGTATTGGACGTGGTTGAC
>CAZCEX010000363.1:0-4977 GCA_964497785.1 uncultured Thermoanaerobaculia bacterium
CCTAGCTCGTCGAGCGTCCAGTCGATCGCCTCCCTCCCCTGTCCGCGAGCGGCGCACTGATCGAGCAGATAAGACCTGGCGATACCGGTGAAGAGGTTGCCGCCGGAGAAATCGTTGATGAAGAACTCCTGCAAACGGTCGAGCTTCGCGCCCGCCACGCCGTCTTCCCTGTCTTCCCAGTCCATTGGGTCTCGGAAGGGCACGTCGAACCGCGCCAGAGGGAACCCGAGCTCGCGCACCACCATCATCCCGGGCTGTGCCAGAACCGAGTCCAGTCGCCACCCACCACCGAAACCGCGCAAAGCGTTGGGCGCCTCGACCACGGTGAAGCCGTCGTACGGATAAGGAAATCCAGCTTCGGCAGTCTCCGTGAGGCGGTCCTCGAGCCGATCCAGAATGCCCTTACGCGCCTCCTCGAGATCCTCCACGACTTTCGTATGTCCGGGCGTCAGCAGTAGCTCGGCCTCGATCCCGCCGATCGTAGCCTTGTAGCTCTCGAACCGGGCAGCGAGAACCGCCGCAGCCGGTACCGGGGCGCCGGGAGCGAAACGAAAAACAGATCGTCCACCATCTGGCGTCCCCTCATGACGCGCTCCTGGTCCGGCGACCAGCCACCCCTCGGGCACGGTGACCTCAAGCTCGAGATCATAAAAATCGGGACCGTCCGCCGCAGCCGCTCCAGAGCTGACCGCCGACCCGGTCGCGGGAAGCCAGAAGACCCCAGGCAGGAGGGCGACGAACCGACGATCGTTGATACCTCGTTCGTACCCGAGGATGAAGAGCTGAGCCTCCCACGCCGCCAGACGTTCCGGCGTCCTGGTACCGTCGAGGTAGCCGAAGAGCATGTTGGGCTTCCCCGAGGCCGCAAGCTGCAGGGAAAGAGGTGCTCCAGGCTGCAGGGCCAGGTCGAGAATGAGCAAGCCGTCTTCGTGAGTGAATCCGATATTCTTACCGTTCGACCCGATAGAGCTCACTGTCAGGCCCGGATTGAGGGTGAAGACTACTGGATCGATCCTTCGGTCGTCAGGCGCGGCCACCTGCATCTCGACCGATATATCCAGGGGACCACCCGGGTCGATGATCGCCTTGGCCTGTACAGCCACAATGTCCGCGCGGATTTCATCCGCATGTTCTTCGTGAACCGATTGCCAACCATCGAGAGTCACCAGCGTCGTCCTGCGCACCATCGACCCGACCCCCAGCGACAACAATGCGACCAGAATAAAAGCCCCTCCGACCGCAGCACGGTTCGTCCTCCGTCCTCCATCGAGCCGAGGATGAACGGCAATAGCAAGACCCAGGAGGCCTAGACCCCCGAGCAACGTTCCCAACCGTTGAAAAAGACCCGCCAGGTCAACCGTACCGGGCAGAATGTCCGACGGGAACTGCACCGTATACATGCCGGCGACGTCGAAGAAGTTAGCCCATACGGGCGGCAGCTTGAACGAAGCCCAGATGACGCCAACCATGAGCCCGATCGTCAAAACCGCAGCCACCAAACGGTTTCGCACGAGCAGGGTCACCAGATATGTCAGCCCGAGAGCCCAGACGAACGCCGGAAGGCACATGAAGATCGTGAAAGTGAGCAGCGATATGGGCTCGAGCGTTTCGCCCAGTGGTGCGCCGAGCGCAGGCAGCCCGACGCCCAGAATCTGCATCATGATGACCATGACGACAGCAGGAATCCAGGCCAACAGGACCTGCGCACCAAAACGGCCGGCCAGCAGCTCCGGGGTACTGACGGGCCGGGCATCCAAAACCTCGACCATGCGCTCACGAACATCACGAGCCCGCACGTCATACGCCAGAAAGACCAGCCCGACCAGAAACAGGCCGAGGAAATAGAGCCCCATGGCGCCGATCAGGAAGCGCGGCCCGATGCTTGCCGCCGTCGCCGAATACGAAGAAAAGAAGGCGTGCAAGAGGCTGTAGTAGAGATAGATCGCCAGTCCGGAGATCATGGCCAACGCGCAGAAGACCCAGTACCGCGCAAGACGCCTGGTGAGTCGCACCTCGGCCTTCAGAACCGTGAGAATCGAATCGAAACGCATCAGTCCGTTCCTCCCACCACGAGCTCGCTGTGCCCCAACCCGGCCATGAAGGCGAGGTACGCCTCTTCGAGGGTCGGATCTGCAACAACCACCGCCCCGGAGGGAGGCTTGCTGTCGCGAACGACGCCTCGGATGTGCACCTGGCCCGAGACAGAGCTGCGGGCAACGACCTCCATGTGCTCGAGCAAGGCCGCCTCACCTGCCGGCTCCACCACCACCTCGACAACTCGGCCGCGGGCACGGTCGACCAGCTCGGCCGGTCCTCCCCGGAATACGACCTTGCCGCGATCAATCAGCGCGAGGTCCTCGCACCCGGAGCCCAGGTCTGCCACGATGTGGGTCGACAAAATGATGGTCCGATCTCTGGCGAGCTCTGCCATGACAGAACGAAAGCGCAGCCTCTCCTCCGGGTCGAGTCCGACCGTCGGTTCGTCGACGACGAGAATGCGCGGCCGGTGAACCAGAGCCTGAGCAACTCCGAGTCGCCGCAGCATGCCGCCGGAGAGCTTTTTCACCTTCCGGTCTGAGACCTCCGCCAGGCCGACCTGCTCGAGCACCGACGTTACCCGGGCCCGGCGTTCTCCCTTGTCTCTCATCCCCGACAGCGAGGCCAGAGTATCGAGGACCTCTGCAACCCGGTGAAGACGCCAGGCGCCGAACTCCTGCGGCAGGTAGCCGATCAGACTCCGGACTTCCGGCCTGGCCGTCACGACGTCGAATCCACCCACCGTGGCTCTGCCTTCGCTCGGCACGAGCAGGGTACAGAGGATCTTCATCAGCGTGCTCTTACCCGCCCCGTTCGGGCCCAGGAGTCCGAAGAGTCCCGCCCCGACCCGCAGGTCAATACCGTCGAGTGCAACCGTGCCGCCCTTGTACACGTGTCGTATTCCTTCGACAGCCACGAATGCTTCTGTGCCCATCCCGATTTCGTTGCTCGCGGCGTTCATCGTTCCCCCTTGGTGTGCTGCATTCTAGCCTGTTCCCATCCAGAAACTCTGGACGGGAACTAGCCTGGATCAAACCAGACCTCCTCGATAACGCAGCATTCGAGACCGGCCTTTATCACGACCGTGCCTCGCGACCTGATGACCATGCTTGAGATACGACCGCGGGTGCTAAGGGTTCAGGATGATTTCGCTTCGAGAGCCGAACGGAGCCAGTCAAGAATGCGAATCTGCCCTTCATCCTCGAAGTTGAGGAACCGGGCGCCGAATCCGTCAACTGTCTCGCGTTTCGAAATGACCTGGCGGACGACCCGGGCATCACCACTCACTTCACCCTCCGGAAGAGCGAGATCGAAAGAAAACGAGGTCCCCAGTGGAGGCGAATCTTCCGTTGCGATGAGCATGCCCCCACCCGAGAGGTTCTCGGTTTTCCATGCAAACTCTCTTCCACTCACGTTTGCAACGACCTCGAACCGGGCCAGGAGCCGCTGCGACGTCGGCTGAGCGGTCTCGATCATGCGTTGCACGACGATCCCGATCACGGACGGGCTCTCCTCAGTCGAAAGGGCCTTGTTCACCCCCCGGCCAACCAAGGAGGCTGCGGCTCTGAGACGGTCGGGAAGCGCCAAGAGAATGAACACGGCATTGGCGCTGACACTTCGATGCGACCGCAGAGCCCCGAGCAGGAGCCCGATGTCCCCGGGTTCGAGAGGATATCCTGAGACCACGGCATCGAATCGATCGTTCTCGATCCGAGCCACTGCTTTTTGCGTCTCGGCCTCAAGCTCTAACAGAAACCCGAGGTCGGTCAGGATTCCCGCGTATCGGCTCGCGTCGATCCCCTTCACCCCGGTCAACAATATTCGCTTTGTAGTGGAATTCACACCCTGATACTAACCCAGACTGAGCGAAAATGTGCCAATTAGGTCTGTCGGCTCAGTAACAGCTTGGTCGCGCTGATCAGAGCGAGCCGTTCCTGGGATTCGGGCAGGAATCGCGCCAGCTCGGCTGCCTGGTCGGCCAGGGACGTCGCCCGCTGTCTCACCTCGTCCAGCACTCCAGCCTCCGATATCAGCGAAAGCAGCTGCGACTCCGAGATGGTCTCAAACGCCCTGTCCCGAGCAACGGCGGCGATCTTTGCTCGGGTCTTGTCATCCACCCGTTGCAGTAAGAGAATGATCGGCAGAGTGGCCCGTCCCTCTCTGAGGTCAGCCATAACCGGCTTCCCGAGATCTTCGCGGACTGCGGTGAAGTCCAGGATGTCGTCAACGAGCTGAAAGCACAGGCCGAGATCACAGCCGAATCGATAAAGATGCTCCTCGAAATGAGCTGTCGAGGGGTCAAAAAGGGCGGGAATCGAGCACGCGGCAGCAAATAACTCGGCGGTCTTTCGCCGCGTGATGTCCATATAGAGCGCCTCGTCCACATCCACCCGACCACGCACCCGAGCAGACATGATCTCTCCTTCGGTCATCTTCAGAGTCGCGGCGTTGAGTCGTTTCATGACCTCGACATCACCGTACTCGAGACACATGTCCATCGACCGCGAGTACAACCAGTCTCCCACGAGCACGGTGGTCTCGTTGTCCCATCGCCGGTTTGCCGTCGGTTTGCCCCGGCGCAGATCTGAGCCGTCGATGATGTCGTCGTGAATCAAGGTCGCCGTGTGGATGAACTCGACGACGGCTCCGTAGTGCACATCCCGGTAGCCGGAGTACCCCAGCATGCGGCTGACCAAAAGCACGAGAGCCGGCCGCAGGCGTTTGCCTCCGCTGCCGAGCACGTAGCCGCCCACCTCCCGCACCATCGGCAGTGCTTTCTCGAGCTCCTGCTCGAAGAGCTCATCGACCAGCTCCAGCCGAGGTTTGACGGATTCAAAGACCTTTCGGATTCGGGCCGAGTGGCGAATGGTAGATGCTGTGCCCTTCACGGGCTGGAGTCTACCATCTCGTGGATTGCAGGGAACCGGTCTTTCCGAAACC
>CAZCEX010000364.1:0-4956 GCA_964497785.1 uncultured Thermoanaerobaculia bacterium
CTCGGTGTGGCCGAGGACCGATCGCGGTTAGTTGTCAAGACCAGATAGAAACCAAGAAATCGTTTTTCTTTTCCTCCTCTGCGTCTTTGCGTCTTTGCGTCTTTGCGTTTATTAAATATTTCGTTCAGACCGGCACCCACGACACGGCTGTGCAGCGGGTGGTTTTGGCATGACGCACTGGGTACCGGCTCTGGTTGTTGGCGTTTACCTCGTTGCGTTGTTTGCAGTGACGTGGTGGGCGAGGCGGCTGACGGCGCAGGGTGGGGGAGGTATCGTCGGCTATTTGCTGGCCGGCCGCGGTTTGCCTTCCTGGGTCGGTGCGGCCCTGTTGGCCGGCCTGGCGGTTGGCGGCGTATCGACTGTCGGCGCCGCCGAGTGGGCGTTCGCAACAGGCATTTCGGCGGGCTGGTACAACGCGGCCTGGGCGGCAGGTGCGTTCGCGGTTGGTCTCGGTGTGGCACGGCGCTACCGCCGCTACGAGATCACCACCTTGCCCGAACTCTTTGAACGCTATTACGGAACCGGCGCCCGTATTCTCGCAGTCATCGGCCAACTGCTCATTCAGGTGGTGATCACCGCTCTCCAGTACGTCGCCGGCGGCGCCATTCTTCATGCCCTCATGCCCGACGCCTTTTCGTTTCGCACGGGAATGCTGGTGACGGCGGTGGTCTTTGTTGCGATCACACTCATCGGCGGTTTCTGGGCGGCAGGACTGACCAACGTCATCAATATCATCGTCATCTACGTCGGAATCACCGTGTGCGCCGGGCTCGCCGTCAGTCGCGCCGGAGGGATTGCAGGGCTCACTGCGCAGCTGCCAGCGGCGCACCCCGGGTTCGATCCGTGGGCCATGGGTATCGGGGTCATCACGGCGTGGTTCATCGTCATGGTCACGGCGGTCCACTCGATCCAGGCAATCATCCAAATCGGCTTCGCCTGCAAGGACGAGACCGCAGCCAGGCGGAGCTACCTACTCGGTGGGTTGCTCATTCTCCCGGTCGGATTCATCAGTGCCATCATCGGCATGAGCGCAGCCGCTTTGCACCCGGGCATCAACGCGGCCGAAGCCTTGCCGACAATTGCTCTCGACATGCCGCCGCTGGTGGCCGGGCTCATTCTTTCGGGTCTCTGGGCCGCCGACGTCAGCACTGCCTCAGCCCTGCTCATGGGAAGCGCCACCCTCGTATCGAATGACATCATCAAACGATTCTGGGTCAGCGACCTGTCTCCCCAGCGGGACCAGCTACTGTGCAAAATGACCGTCGCTGCGCTCAGCGTCATTACCTTCCTGCTGGCCCTGACCGTTCAGGGCATCCTCAAGACCCTGCTCATCGGCCTCACCCTCGCCACCGCCTATACCCTTATCGTGCTCATGACCATGTTCTTCCCGAAGCTCTGCCGCCGCTCCTCGGCGACCTGGACTCTCGCAGCGACGATGGTGACTCTGGCCGGGTGGCTTGTCGCCACGAAGATGGGCCACGCTTTGCCGCATCCGATCTACTTTACGTGGGTTGCGAGCCTGGTGGCGTTCTTTGCGGTCGCCGTGATCGACCCGAGGAGGATCGAAGCCCACCATTGAGTCCTGAGCTCGGCCTTTCCTTTCCTGTTCCCCTCAGTCCCATGCTGCTGTGTCGCCGCTTTCGAAGCCATTGGCGAAGATCTCGGCGGACAGGCAGAGCAGGTAATGGGTCACCGAGAGGTTGCCTCCGGAGGGACCGAAGAAACGGTACATCCGCGCGGACCAGTTTCCGTTGAACGGATTCCCGTTAGCGTCCGGGACAGGATAGCTGCTGGTGATCCCGGCGTCGTCGCCGTCATGCGCGATACCGCCGGACAGGGCAATCGAATCGTTTGGACAGCGGGACTGGAACCAGAGGTACTGCAGCGAGTCGAGGTTGCCGGCGCGACTGTTCACCGAGAAGATCTGGACCCCCGGGTCTTCGGCGCACACCGCTGCGCCCGTCAGCTGCCAGTCACCCGAGCTTCCATCGAACTCCTTGGCCTTGATGAACCAGCTCTCGGGGGTCGTCGCCCTGATGGCGACCACGCGTTTGGGATCGATCGAACCGCTCAATCTGAACCCGCCGGCGAGGGACACCAGCGGCATCGGGCACACGACTTCGACAATCTTGGAGGCCGAGTCGTCGAGGGCTGTCGCCTCGTATTCCACCGTGTACCCGGGCGGCGGATGAGCGCACCACGCCTTGGCCACCATCTCCCAGAGCGTCCCGTTGGATTCGAGGTTGACTGCCAGCCCCCTCCATCCGTTTGGAGGATCACCGAAAATATAGCTCTGATACAGGGCAATGGTGGCCTGTGCCGGTTGGCCCGAGATCGATGCCCCGCCACCGACCGGGACCTTCCCGGTCGGGCAGATCGCCGTGACGGCCTTGGCGGGTGTCGAGTCATAGGCACTGGTCGCGGTGACCAGCTCGAGTCCCGAGACCCCCTCCGTAGCTGCCGATGGTCGGCTGAGGCTCCCCATGACCGCCGCGAGGACAATCGCGGATACTCCCTGCCACCGCATAGTCTCCTCCATCCAGCCCTGCCGGCTACGGGACGCCGCTTCGGGGTCGCCCTCCGCCGGTTCATGTCCGTCGTGGGATCGAGAGTATCACGCATCCTGCATCCTGCATCTGTGCCGTTACTGCCACGCGCTCGTGCTACCGCTCTCGGACCCATCCGGAAAAATTCTCAGCAACAAACTCCCGGTGCTCGTCGGCCCGCGAGGACCCCGGGTTTCTCAAAAGGTCCGGTTTGCCGCGCTAAAGTAGCCAGGACAACGATGCACGGCTTGAATTTTCACCATCGAGGAGCTTTGAGATTGCTACCTGCCTTTCTGTGTCTCTGGGCTGCGGCTGAGGTTTTGGTTCCAGCGCATCCGCTTTCCGCAGCCGACAGCGCGGTCGTATTGATGTACCACCGCTATGGTGAAGACAAGTACCCTTCCACCAACATCAGGGTCGAGCAATTCGAGGCTCAACTCGAGCATTTGCTCGAGGGTGGATATGCGGTGGTTCCACTGACGGAAGTAGTCAACGCACTGACCGTTGGTGGGAACTTGCCGTCTCGCGCCGTGGTGATCACGATCGATGATGCCTACCGGTCGGTGTACGACGTTGCTCTCCCCCGTTTCAAGGCCGCGGGATTTCCTTTCACGGTCTTCATCGCCACCGATCCAGTGGATGAGGGCCTGCCCGCCTACATGACATGGGACCAGATGCGAGAGATGGCTGCATCGGGCGCGACCTTCGCCGACCTTGGCGAATTTCGCACGAAAGTCAACAGCCTGCCGATGCCGATTGAGACCGTTGAACCATGGGATCCGGTTGTTTCAACCGGGCGGCCGAGTATCGAGGTCACCCTGGGCCCGACCGATGCCCTGATGAGTCAGCTTTCCTGTTTCGTGAGTGGCCAGGGTAAGGTAGAGGTCGAGTGGATCGAGTCAGCAAAACGATTTCGCGTGGGTCCTGCCCGGCTGTTAAGCGAGGGTCGGCATCGTGTCAACTGTACCGCCCCACGAAAAGACGGACGCTACCTGTGGTTCAGTCACCCATGGATCATTCAACCTATCGAGCAATAAACCGGAGGTCATCTCATGCAACGCTTCACCTTTTCAAAATCCCTCGCTCTATGCGCGGCGCTCGCGATCGCGCTTAGCTTGTCGACGGCACACGCCCAGGAGGTCATCGTCATTTCCGGCCCCGACGAGCTCATGTCATGGCTCAAGGCCGAGAACTGGTGGGGTGAGGAGAAACACGGTGTGCAGCTCGAGGTGCCGCATTCGATGATCACCGGGATCACGCAGCGTTGGCACAAGAACGCCAATTCGTTGCCCGTGTCTCAGAAGAAAGAAATCTTCTACCGCCTGATGCTGCCGCTTGTGGTTCACGCGAATGACATGGTTCTGGACAGGAGGGCGAGCCTCGAGGGGTGGAAAAAGGTAGTTGACTCAGGTGGCACGGTCCCGTCCGACGACATCGAGCTCCTACGGCAGGTCGCGGTCTTGCTGCGCATTCTCAATGCGGACGCTGCGGCAGAGCTTGGTGGTACGTCAGAGAACCTCATCGAGGTCATCGACGAAGCGCTCTACAAACTCGACGTGATCCCGGCCGGGCTTGTGCTCGGTCAGGCTGCTTACGAAAGCGGCTACGGGACATCGCGGTTTGCAGCTGAAGGCAACGCACTCTTCGGGCAGTGGACCTACGGTGGCAAGGGACTCATCCCGGAGCAGCAGCGAAAACAGCTCGGTGATCACAGGATCGCGGCCTTCGAATGGCCGTTCGACAGCGTGCGCGGTTATTTCATCAACCTGAGCTCCCATCCGGCCTACGAGGACTTCCGTCGCATTCGGGCCGAGCTGAAGGCAGCGGGGAAGCCCTTGACCTCGATGGCCATGGCCGACGGGCTGATCCGGTACTCGGAGCGGGGTCAAGAGTATGTCGACACCCTGAAAGGCATCATGCGAGTCAACGGTTTGACCATCGCCGATGACGCCGTTTTTCGCGATGAGCCAATTCGGTTTCTCGTCGGTGCCGAGGATGCGGCCGACGCGACCAAGCTGAGGCAGGAGATAGAGGCACTGCGGGAATCGGGGGGCCTTGAAGAGATCATCGCACGCATGCGACTGGAGTAGCGGAGGTCAGGGCCTCGAGCTTCAAATTTTTAAAAATCCATCCCAGGCTCAGGATCACCGCGAGATCGTGGTTCGATGCCGCCTCGGACGGCGGGTCGCTGTCGTAGCTGTCCTGGACCGACAGCTGGATCGTAAAATCCGTGAAAATCTCCCGTCGCGCCGCGGCCTGGAATTCGACCCGGTACCTCGCCAATCGGTAATGCCGGGTAAGAGTGTCAGATCGACTGTGATATCGGTCTTCGGGAAGCTGTAGAGGTAATACCGGTACCTGCCATTGATGGTGGCGGAGAGGTAGCTGTTGACGGGGTCATCCCCAAAAG
>CAZCEX010000365.1:0-4951 GCA_964497785.1 uncultured Thermoanaerobaculia bacterium
GCCTTGATGCGGGCTCCTCAACGAGCCTCGAAGGCATCTCGGCTCGGCGGGTTTGCGAAGCAGAAACCGTCGATGTCACCCCAACTCCACGCCGTCGACTGCCCTGTCCCGGCAGCCGGACTCGTGGGGCCGATTCGATAGCCGGGCCCCAACAGGGGGTTCTCGCCGTAGATGCCGTTAGTCTCCATGACCGGCAGATTCGTCGGTTCGGACTGGGCGGGATCGTTCCATGCGTACCACAGGTTGTTAGCGAAGGTGAAGGTCTCGGGTGAAGTATTCGAACCGGTGTTCACATAGGTCGACAGCGCACTGCGGTCGAAGTAGATGAGATTGTTGACGAAGATCCCGTCGCGGCAAGGTTCAAAATCATAAGGTGGGGAGGAAGTCGTCTCCTGGAGGATGCGCAGGATCCAGTTGTCCGGGTCGATGATCGTATTGTTCACCACTACGCAGCCGACGCAGCCGACGTAGGCCACCGCAGCATCCGAACCCTCGAAAACATTTGCCACGACACGCAGGTCCCTTGCTTCGGCGTTCGCCAGCGTCGTCGACAGTGGCGGCCGAAAGTACTGGGGGCCGGTGCTGCCACCGAGGTTGAGGCTGCGGGCGCCGGAATCGGTGAACCGGTTCCAGCGGATTTCGATGTCCTCGCTGCCCCCCTTCGATTGAATTGCGTTGGCCGACAGGTCGTGGAAGAGGTTGCGGGCGAGCAGGCCCTGATGGCAGCCGACGTGATCGACCCCGCTGCCGGAGGACCCGCCGCCGCACATCGAGAACTCCGAGAGTGCAACCGTGTAGTCATTCAGACCCGACAGCTTGAGGCAGTCTTCATTGCCGCCGGCGCCGATGTCGTGGATCTTCAGGCCGTGAAAGGTCAGGTGATGGGTGGCGAGCGGGTCGTCGTAGTCGCCGCCGTCGTCGCAGTTGATGCCGTTGTATGCGGCTCCCTGGACCTCGAGGTCGTGCACCACCAGATATCGACAGCGTGTCAAGTGCAGTCCCTCGCCGCCGCCCTCGATCACGGGGCGCTGCTCCCCTGGACTACCGCCAATCCAGATCGGTGCTGTGACGGTGCCGGCGAGGTCAGAAAGGGAGATGCCTCCTGAGTAGGTGCCCGCGTGGACCCGGATAGCCGTGCCCGGTGTGGCGTCGGCAGTCGCGCGTGCGATCGTCGCGTATGGGTTGCCGGGCGAACCATCGCCACCGGGATCGCTGCCCGTGGTCGCGACGTGGATCTCACCTGCAGGCGTGGCCCACCGACCGAACGCTTCCAGTCGGTCGCAGCGGGTCGGCACGCCCGTATCCCAGTCGGCGGCGTCGCCCCACTCAAAATCACTCGAGAACACGTCGTCCTGGGCCGAACCGGAAACAGCCATCAGGAGAATTAGGGCCGCGATCAGAGGTTTCATGAATCCAGTCTACGGAGTCCGATCTGAGGATGCCGTGACGAGAGGCACAGCTCCCATTTCATCCGAGAGTGCTGGCGGTGAGTCGTATTCCCCGGGGCTGTTCTGGAGATGCTCGACCAGCCGCTGTGCCTCCTCGAGCCAGGCGAGCTTTTCTGTGAGTGGCAACTGGGCGAGCCTGCGGAGCTGGGCCTCTCGATGCCGTTCCCAGCCCGGATGATGGGGTGGGCACCCAGTGCTGTGAGGGTCAGGCATGGTGCCGTTCCTTTTGCAGGCGTAGCAGCACTTCGATGTCCAAGAGGTCTTGGGGTCGGCCCGCAGCCCGCTTGAGCCGAATGAGGTCCTCGAAACCGACGAATGTGGCCTCTGCTTCCGGTCCAACCTCCATGGATTCGGCCCGGGTGTAGGCCTCGTCGAAGCCGATCGGGTCTTCCACGAAGAGGTCTATTTCCGTCGCGGGATGTTGATCACTGTAGAGGGAGAACACCGTGAGGCCCTTTTCCCTGATCCATGTCGCCCGGGTTTCCGCTTCGGCGAAGCCGTTGAGTTGCACCGGAGCCCTCGGGCGGTAGCCGAGGTTGTGCAGCGCAGCGAGCGCGCGCCGGACATTCGTTTCCTCAAGATCGAGGATGATGTCGACGTCTGCTGTGAACCGAACGTGCCCGTGTGCGACCACGGCAAGACCGCCAACAACGAGGTACCGCACCCTGGCCTCGTTGAGCGCAACGATGATTGATTGAACGCTCGAACTCGTCACGCTCTCCAATGTACATCATTGCCGGGCCACAAGGACTCTTCGCTCCTGCGTCTCTTAATACCGAAATTGCAACTCGAGCACGACCGATCTCCTCAAGATGTCGCCGAACACGTGCTGGAGCGCCTTCTCGTCGAGGGCGTTCATGACCTTGATCGAGGTGGTGATGCGTCCTTCTTTCCACCTCTTGCCAAAGGTCAGGCCGACGAGGGTGTAGGCATCGCTGTAGCCGAGGTAGAACGGGTTGAGGCCCTCGCTGAAGAACGCCCGGTCCGAGTAGTTCACCGTGATACCACCAAGGTAGTCCGGCCCGTTATAGTTGAGCCCGAGGTTGAAGCGGTGGGCCGGCGGCACGCTGACCGTCTCGGAAAGCGGACGGTTGGGGTCACCCACCGGGTCGAGCAGCTTCGGTTCGTCCTGGTAGGAGTAGTTGGCGAAGGCCGACCATCCGCCGCGGAAGAACTGGCTCGCAGACAGCTCGATGCCGCGATTTCGCACCGCGCCGAGGTTGAGCATCTGTTTGACCGTTGGGAACTGAATGCCCATCTGGGCGAGGAAGTCGAGCACGATCGGGTGCAGGGGCCATCCCGGAGGCGGGTTGTCCGACGTGTAGAAGGGGTCGATGCCGGCCTGCTCCAGGGCCGCTGGCGGTGGGTTGCCGATGATCAGATCGTTGGTCTCAGTATGGTAGATATTGAGGTCGAACCGGGTAGCGCCGTGGTTGAGCATCAACGAGTAACCGATCTCGAAGGCGTCGATGGTCTCGGGCTGCAGGTCGGGGTTGCCGATAGTCTGGACGACGATGGGGAAGTCATCCTCCAGTCGGGGGTCGAACTCGCTGACCGGGAAGTATCCACCGATGATCGAGATGTCGACATAATTGTCGATTGCCGAGGGAGTGCGGAAGGCCCGATTGTAGGAGGCCTTGAAAGAGTGACCGGCGACGGGCGTCCAGATCACCGCCAGTCGGGGCGACAGGTTGATGCCGTCGATGTTCTCGAAATCGTCCGCTCGCAGGGCCAGGGCGAGCCCGACCTTGCCGAGGTCGATCTCATCCTGCACGTAGACACCGGCCTGCCGGTTCGAATCGGCTTCGGGCGCGATCGTGATGTCGAAAGTATTGAGGCGGAAGTTGCCGCCGAAGGTCATGAGGTGGCGATTGAAGAAGAGCCCGCGCCAGCCGAGGTCGAGGTTGTAGGCGCCGTTGGAGAAATCAATGAGCAGGGGCTCACCGTCACCGCTGAGGGTGACCAGAGCCGGGGCTTCGCCGGAGATGTAGTTGCCAAAGACCGAGGCGTGAAAGCCGCCGCGGGTGTAACTGACCTGGCCGTAGCCGAGCTGGGTGTTGTCGCGCAGCTCGAAGGGGCCGATAGGGCTGTGGAGAATGCCCTGGGTGCCGGCGTAGCCGGCGCTGTAGGTGATCCTGCCGTCTCCGCTGATCTCCTGGTCGACCCGGAGGTCGAACTTCGGTTGTTTGGTGCCTTGATTCTCGTAGACGACGTCGTCGTAGGAACCGCCACCGACGATGACCGGGGGACCGATCGGCGTCTCGATGACGGGCAGGGTGCCGGTCGGCCGTTCGAAGGGGTCGCTGGCCGCGTAGCCGACCGACAGTCGGTAGGCGACCGTGTCGCTGAAGGCGTCGGTCCAGCTGACGGCCGCGCTGCCCATGGTGCCGAGGCCGCCGGCCTCTTCGCTGCGGGTCATGGCGCCGCCGCTGATGAGGACCTGTAGACCCTGGGAGTCCCGCGGCACTTTGGTGACGACGTTGACGACGCCGGTGGTGGCGTTGGCTCCCCACATGGCCGAGGCGGGTCCGCGCACCACCTCGATCTGCTGCACGTCGGGTGTCGAGATCGAGAGCAGATCCCAGAAGACCACGTTGAAGAAGTCGAAGAAGAGGGGGCGACCATCGACCAAAACGAGCTGAGAACCGGTCAGCAGACCGCTCGAGTGACGGGTGGCGACGTTGACGTCGCGGGCCGAGGACTGGATGACGTTGACGCCGGGCACCGAGCGCAGGAGGTCGCCGACATTGCGAGCGGCGGACGTCTCGATGGTCTCTTCGTCGATAACGCTGACGGTGGTCGGGGTGTCTTGCAGGGCGACGCCCGAGCGAGAAGCCGAAATCACGACCGTTTCTCCGAAGGCCTGCTGCATCTGAAAATCGACCACGATGGGTTCGTCGCCTGCGAGTTCCATCTCTTGCTCCGAGGCAACGAAGCCCGGCATTGTTGCGGTGACGTGGTAGAGCCCTGCGGGCAGGCCGAGAATCCGGTACATCCCGTCGACGCCGGTGAGAACGGCCCGTTCGACGGGGCCCGTGACCGAGACCGTGACCCCGGGCAGGGCGATGCCGTTGTGGTCGATGGTGCGACCCTGTATCGCAACATCCGCCGCCCATCCCGGTACCGTGAAAACTGCGAGCCACATCAGGCAGAGGAGGATAGTTTTTCTTCTTGTCAATTCAGGCTCCGTTGTTGTGCCGCTCAATCCGGTGAAGTGGGTTCCGCTGCATCGTGGATCCCCGAGCAACAGTTTAACCCGGTGAAGAGTGCGGGCGACGCGGCGCTCCCCTCAATACGGGAAAATGAGGAGAGGTGTTGCGTGGCCAGGTCCGTGACGGTGACGGTCACCGAGCCCGTCACGGTATCAGTCGGTCACGGTCGCTGCGGTCTGACGCTGAATTTGACAGCTTCTCGTCAGGACTTGACCACGTTTGTGGCCACCATGCCTCCGTCGTAACGACTGTCCTGGTGGGAGCAGGCGTCCCGCCTGCGGAGAGGAACCT
>CAZCEX010000366.1:0-4947 GCA_964497785.1 uncultured Thermoanaerobaculia bacterium
CCGATGCGCGTATGCACGTGCAGCTTGGCGTAGATGTTGCGGCTGTGGGTGTCGATGGTGTGGCGGCTGACAAAGAGGCGCTCGGCGATCTGCCCGAGTGTCAGATCGGCGGCCATGAGTTGAAGGATCTCCCGCTCACGTTTCGAAAGACCGTAATCTTCTTCGCTGTCGGGCGGACTCAGCTGCGCAAACATGTCGAGCATTTTGCGCGCAATGAAGGCGTTGATCGGCGCCGCGCCGTCCTGCACCTCGCGAATCGCGGTGACGATCCCCGCCGCGTCTGCCGGTTTGAGTAAATAACCGGAGGCGCCAGAACAGATCGCTTCGAAGACTTTGTCGCTCTCTTCGTGAATCGTGAGCATGATGACCCGCGTATCCGGCGACCGGGTTCGAATCCTGCGTGTTCCTTCGATGCCATTGATTCCCGGCAGGCTGATGTCCATAAGTACGATCGCAGGAGGGGTTCGATTCTCGAGGGCCTCGAGAGCCTCCTCGCAGGTCACTGCCGCCAGGGGGCAACGCATACCCGCGGTCTGTTCGATCAAACGGGCGATGGACCGCCGGTAGGACGTATTGTCTTCAACGAGCCAGACATCGACAGTCTCTTGTATTTCGTCCATCGCTGCACCTCAGATTCAGTGTAGGGCGACGAAACGGGGGCCGCCATCACGCACTTACGCCAGTTTGATCTCCAATACGACCTCCGTACCTGATTCGGGCCCGGGAGTGATGGTGAGCGTTGCCCCCATCTGCTGCGCGCGCCAGCGCATGCTCCGCAATCCATGGCCGGCGATGATCTGGTCTTCGCAGAAACCGCTGCCGTCGTCACGCACCTCGAGTCGAAGAACCGACTCGGCCTCCTCGAGGCGGATGGTGAGGATGTCGGCGCCGGCGTGCCGAACCGCATTGTGCACCGCCTCCTTGAAGATCAAGAAGAGGTTGCGCCGGAGACCCATGTCAAGTTCCAACGCATCCGGGAGCCTGGCGTCAAAACGCACCTCCCTGCCTCCCGCCAGTGATTTTGCCGTGCGTCGCATGCGCGACTCGAGCGATTCGAGTGTGTCGTGCTCCGGGTTGATGATCCAGACGATGTCGCGCAGGCTCGCGACCATGTCGAGGGTGGTGTCGCGCAGCTCACCGAGCCGATCCTGGTGCTCCTCTGGAAGGTGGGGGCTCTGGCGCAGCATGTCCGTCTCGAGGGCGACACCGGCGAGGTTGCTGGAAAGATCGTCGTGCAGGTCGCTCGCGATCTGCAGACGGACTCTCTCGAGTTCCAGCAGACGTTTGATGCGTACGCGGTGAAGCCCGACAGCCGCAGCAGCGATCAGAAGCACAACAAACGCACGAAACCACCACGTCTGCCAGAACGGTGGCACCACGATCACCGGAAACGACGCACCCTCTTCGTTCCACACACCATCGCTGTTGCTCGCTTTTACCCGAAAGAAGTAGCGCCCCGGCGCCATGGTCGTGTAGCGCGCAGAGCCCCGCGAGCCGGCGTCCACCCACCGTTCGTCGAATCCCTCCAGGCGGTAGGCGTACCGGTTCTTCTGCGGGTTGGTATAGCTGAGGGCGACGAAATCAAACGAAACGATGGTGTCCTTGTGGGAGAGAACCAGCTGGTCAACACTTTGGGGGTTGACCCGGATCGATCCTTCTCGACTCCACACCGTGATCCCCTCGATCACCACCTGTGGGGGCCGTGGGTTGTCGCGCAGCTGCACCGGGTCGAATAGAGTCAGCCCGTCGAGCCCACCGAAAAAATATTCCCCATCTCTCGTCTCGAGGGCAGCCCGGCGGTTGAACTCGGAGTTCAATACGCCGTCCGATGAGTCAAACGCCCGGAACTCCCGGCCCTCCGTGGCCGATGGGTCGAACAGAGCGAGGCCGTTGTTGGTGCCGAGCCACAGACGGCCCCGAGCATCCTCGAGGATGCTGTAGACCACCGAGCCTGGAAGCCCGTCGCCGGTCGAGTAGTGGCGGAAATCCTCGTTGGAGGGGTCGAATCGGCTGAGGCCGGAGCCCGAACCGAGCCACAGCGTGCCCGACTGGCTGCGGTGCATTGCCCAAAGGCCTTCCCCACCCACGACCCTGCCGGTGTCACCAGTGAGTTGATGGGTGGAAAACTCGCCGCTCTTCATATCGAGGCGTACGAGACTCCTGCCACCGATCCAGAGACCGCCGTTGCCGTCGAGGAGCAGCGACTCGACCGCTCCACTAACAAGATCGTTTTCTTCAGCGCTCGTCTTGAAACACTCCGCGTGCATGAGAGTCGGCTCGTAGCGACACAGACCGCCCAGTCCGCCGATCCACAGCTCGCCGCTTTCGCCGCGGACGAGGGTCCGCAACGGACGGTCAAACGGGTAGGCCTCCGGGTGCGCCGTGTAGACACCAGTGTCTGGATCCAACGACGACAGACCAAGCGTGTCGGCTACCCAGATCCGCCCGTCGTCGCCGGCGAGCACCGACCATACGACATCCGCCATTGGCTCATCGCGCGCCTTCGGGTGATGGTAGTGACGAAGCAATCGCGTCTCGGGATCCAGCCGATTGACGCCGGCACCGAAGGTTCCGACCCAAATCGCTCCCGCCGGGTCCTCGCACAAGGCAGAAACTGCATTTCCGCTCAAGGAGTTGGGGTTCGTCGGGTCGGATGTGAGGCTGACGAAGACCTTTCTGAACGGATCGTGGCGATAGAGACCACCGTGGGTCCCGACCCAGAGGGCGCCGTCACGGTCGAAGAACAACGCCCGTATATGATTTTGCAGCCAGGCGCCCTGGGAAGGCACGATCAGAAATTGCTCGAGCTGCCGCGTTTCGGGATCCCAGCGTCGCAACCCCAGGTTTGTACCGACCCACACAACGCCGTCCTCGTCCTCGACAAAGGACCAGGCCTCGACATCGGCCGGAGGAGGGGAATCGAGCTCGACCCGGCGCTCTTTTTCGACCAGCACCGCCGGGCCTGAAGCGTCGAGCCACAGCTCCCCCGAAGCCGCATAAAGAAACGAGTAGGACGTCGCAGTGTCGTCGGGCAATGGAATCTCGTCGAGCGCCATTGACACAGGGTCGAACAGATGCGCGGACTGAACACCGGCCTTGTCGGATCCCAGAACGAGGAGTCCATCAGGTCCTTCGCGGATCACACCGACACCGTGATCGGTCAGAACAGGCGTCCTGGTCCAACAACCGCCGACGACCCCGAACCGCCACAGGCCAGCCGGACTGCCGGCCCAGAGAGTTCCGATCTGATCTTCGATCAGGGTGGTCACGTTTCTCATGGGTTCCCCGGTGCAGGTCACCGCCTGCACAAAACCCTCGCGAGCGGGCTCAAGTCGGCTCACCCCCCCGCTGGTGCCGATCCACAACGTGCCCTGTCGATCCTCGATCAGAACGGACACAACGTTCCCGGTCAGGCTGGAGGCGTCGTCGGGGTCGTTGCGAAAGACAACGACCTCACGACCGTCGAAACGGTTGAGGCCATCCGCCGTGCCCAGCCACAAGAAGCCTTGACGATCTTGGAGAATCGCATACACCGAGTTGTGCGACAGTCCCTCGACGTCAACCCGTTCGAACTCGAATGCCGAAGCGACAGCGACCGGAAACAGCACACAGACCATAAACCACTTGAATGGGCTCACCCATCGAAGATAGCAAGAGACGGCTCGTTCTTCGACCCCTTGTTTCACGGTACGATTCCCCGCGGACCGCCCCGCAAATCGAGGCGGCGAGAAAGGAAGCGCGCCATGCCCCACCTCATCCTCGAGTGCTCAAAGAACCTCGCCGACGCCTTCGACCGCCGTGCCGTACTTCTTCAGCTTCACCAGCTGATGGCCGGTACCGGGCTATTCAAGCTCGAAGACGTCAAAAGCCGGGCCGTCGAATACGAGACGTTTGTCGTCGGCAATGACGTCCCCGAGGGGGCCTTCGTGCACCTCGTTATCCGGATCCTCAGCGGCCGCACCGATGAGGTGAAGACTCATCTCAGCGAGGCTGCTCTGAATGTCCTCGATCATCACCTGGCGCAGGCCCTCGCTCAGTGGCGATGCAGTATCACTGTCGAGGTCAGCGATATGCACCGCGACAGCTACAAGAAATCGGGTTCGTTCCTGTCGGCGGAAAAGGATCCGGTAGAATCAGCGCACGCCATCTGAAACGGCGTACAATCGACCGGACGCGGGGTGCGAGGAGAGCTGCAGAAGGCCCTGCCGGACACTCAGGTCATCGAGTAGGGAAAGGCTGCCCAGACACCTGAGTGTGACCTCATTTTGAGAGTCGGCAGTCACGAGCACCGAACCAGCAATCTCTGCTAATCATCGACTCAAAAGACAGCCGCAGTCTTGACTTGCCGCCTGAATTATGAAATAAGGTACACGGCGTGAATGGGTTTCTCGAAATTTTTTTGAAGAGGAATATAGAGGAGGATATGAGTATGTTTGGAAGAATCTCGAAGGTGTTGTGCCTTGCCATCGTCTTGGTGGCGGCAGGTAGCGTAATGGCAGCAGCCCCGACCACGACAATGGTAGCCACTGGGTCTCCCACGGCGCCCGCAGACCGGGCCGTTCTCTACGATCAGTTCTCAACTGTCACCCAGGTCTCGAACCCGACGTGCCAGAACTTCGAAGCCGCGTATGACCAATACGACGCCTGGGTCGCCGACGACATCATCGTTCCCGCTGGCGACGTTGCGTGGAACGTTGTCGACATTTTTAATGCCGGACAGAACACCGGGGCAGTCGATCCACCCACCGGCACCGTTGAGTTCTACACCGACGCAGCCGGCCTGCCGGGAGCCTTGGTGTGTGCGAGCACGACCACCAACACAGGTGACGGCTCCGGTCCTATCACCATGACTCTGGACACCCCGTGCAACCTTCCCGCCGGCACCTACTGGATGGCAGAGCAGGCTGATATGGACTTTGGTACCAGCGGCCAGTTCTACTGTGGTGG
>CAZCEX010000367.1:0-4942 GCA_964497785.1 uncultured Thermoanaerobaculia bacterium
CCGTTGAGCAGCACCTGATAGCTCACCAGGTACTGGTCGAAGTCGGTGCCGAACTGAGTGAGCACGCCTGTGGCGAAACCGAGCTTGATCGTGTGCCGACCCTTCAGGGGCACCACGACGGTTCCTCCGATGCGTGAGTTCTGCTGCACGTCGTCGAGTTGGTTGCCGTCGAGGGTCTGTCGCCCGCCCCGGTAGTAGTTGAAGTCCAGCGACGCCCAGAACCCGGGCTTGAAGCGCCGCACGAGGTGGAGCTGCCCTGAGACGATGGGCTCCTGCTCGCGGTACCCGCCGATGTAATCGGGGTCGTCGCCGAGCAACCACACCCCCAGATCTGCTTCAAAAAGCAACTTCGGTCTGAGGGGGAGGACCAGCCCCAGCTCCGCCCGGACTCCCCACCGGTTGCTGCCGACGTTGAGGATCTGACCCACGGTGTACTGGCCCGTCGGCGCGAGCACCTTCAAGCTCGCGCCGAGAATGGTTCGGGGACTCTTGCGCAGCTCCTGGAAGTCGGCCGGAGTCATGGTGGGCGCTCCGAGCAGGTTGATTGCGGCGGTGACGCTGATGTCGCCGAAGCCGAAGGCCCTGCCCTGCGCCGGGGTGTCGCCGACGAGGCCCTTCGTGGTGCCCCATTGGTAGGGCACCTCGAGAAGGAGGTTGGTCGTGCGCCCCCACAAATTGAAGGTCTGCAGGTAGCCGAGGACAGCCACGTTGACCTGGGAATCGACGTCGTAGAGGGGGATCGAGGGATCGAAGAACACTTCGCCTTCGGCGTACGCGTACCCGAACACACCGACCTTGGTGCCTTCTGGCGCCGGCCAGTAGAAGCGTGGCGTCAGCTCCTGAGCGGTGGCGACCGCCGAGAAACCGATCGCCGCAACCACCACCACCGCCAGTATCCTCGGTCTCTTCGAACAAACCGATGGAATCTTCAACGGCTCTCCTCCTCACCCGAGATCGACGACGATGGTCAACCGGTGGTGCACCTCTGCCCCCGCTCACCGACGCGGTGTGACGCCGAAAACGTACACCTCGTGGATCTCTTCATCATAACCGGGGTAAAGCCCCGTGGGCATCCCGCGCACGATCCGGGCTCCTCGATTCGAGAGCACCGCCATCTCGCCCCGGTCGTCGTCGAAGGTGATGCCTTCGATCTCACCTGCACGCCGAAGCTCCTCGAACTTCTTTTCGAGGCTAACGAAGACCGAGCCGCCGCTGTCGGCCGGTTCAAACCGCCACAGGGTGTCCGCCTCCCCGGTATCGGCGTCCCCATCGTCTGCGGTGATGAAGAGTTGGTCGCGGGACCAGCCGATCCCCTGCTGCCGGCTCGGCACCGGTCGGAGCTGGACCTTGCCGGCGAATCGGCCCGTCTCGAGGTCGTAGCGGTAGACGAACTCCCCGTTGACCCAGTCGGTCAGCCAGATGACATCGCCGGCGGGGGCCACCGTGACTGCGCTGACCTCCGTCTGGCCCGATGCCGGGAGCCAGTCGATCGATCGCAGATATCCGAGGGTGTCCGCGCTGTACACAGCGATCTGGATGTCCCTGCACCTCCCGTCGGAGAACCACTCGACACCGGCGAAGACCTGTCCGTCGTGGACGTCGATGTCACCGATGTGGTTGGCAGGTTTGGGCAGTTCCGCAAAGGGGTCGTCGTTTCTCGAGACCAGCGTGCCGTCCCTCGAATACACGAAAAGAGAGGTTGACCCGCTCACGTAATAGCGTTTGCCGTCAGTTGCGATCCCTTGCCGACCCTCGACCTCGAAGACCCTCTCAAGCGAGTACGTTGCGGCGTCGCGAGCAGCGGCCTCAAGGTCAGCGGACGGAATCCGCCCTTCGTCGCTGGCGCAGCCTTCACTCAAGAGCATGGCGACAGCAGCGAGCATGGTGATGGGCCATCGCCGTTTGTCCGTACGGTCGTCCATAGACTCGGCCGGGCCTCACTCGGCGCCGAGGCGAAACCAGGTTCCAGCGACACCGAGAAAACGCTGCTTCGTCGTGCCCTGATACGCGTCGACGGTCGCCCACAGCACGTGACCCTCGTAGTCGGCAGTCCACCTCGCTTGGGTCGAGAGGGCCGTGCCCTTGGTCTTATCCATCGTGGAGCCGGCCTCGGGCTTGAGGGATCGCTTCGCCCAGCGGTTGAAATCCTCCTTGTCAGGGCAGGTCAGAACCAGGGCCAACGCCACGACCACTATGAGTACCGTTCCGATCAGGGCCTTGATAAGCAGTTTCATCAGTCGATGTCCTCCTTGGCGGATCTGAACGTCTCTGCCCCGGATATTCTCTCGGAAGATTGAGGGGTACCGCCGGGCTCAGTTGGACGGCGGGAACGCGGAGAACATGTTCGCGAGAGCGGACCGAACCTGGGCTTCGCGCTTGTCGGGATCCCCCTTCAGGGTGCCCGCCGAGGTCGACGTCCAGACAAGGTCGCCGGAAGCCGCGTCTCGGATATCGACCACCAAGGTGCCGATCTCGACCGTCTTTTTCGATCCCGCGGTGGACGCCCCGACGCGGACCGAGCCGCGCTTGGAGATCCTCCTCGACACCCCGACACCGAGGTTCACGGCTCGGTTTTTGGTCTCCTGATCCACCACGGCAACGTAGGAGACGAGGAGGTCGGGCTCTTGCTCGGCAAGCTCCAGCCCACGGGCCGCGAGCTGCTCTTTGATCGCTCCTTCGAGCCGCTTCTGGTTGAGCTCGTTGCCGGGCGCCGAAACGCCCTTTCCCCATCCAAAAGTCTGGGCCTGAGAAAAGTCGTACTCACTGTCGAAATCAGTCGTGATGTCCTGTGCCCAGGCTTGCAGACCGATACACAGCAGCGCTGCGGTCAGAATGTTCACTGTACGTCTCACGGTTCCCCCTTGTCTGTACCGATTGACGCAACCCGAGATCGGTCTCGGAATCAATCAATCCCACCCTACCAGAGGTTTGGTGCGCCAGGAATCGCCCGAAAGCGCCATCTGCCTTCCGAGGTCAAAGAGCCGCTGCATCTGGGCTGGGTCGAAGCCCAGCTCCTCCCCTGTGTCGAAGTCCTCGGGAATGCCGACGTAACGGATGGTGGGGCCGTTCTCGCCGCCGAAACGGCGGATCCGCAGGAGGTCCGCGGTGGCGACCGATTTGATCATCGTCGAGATCGATCGCGAGGCGATGGGGACGAGCCCGGGATCGACTGTCTCAGGGGCCGGTCCCATCTTGTCATTGCGGATGATGTGGATCGTCGCTTCCTGCCCGAGAGTGGGATCGAGCCGCAGCTCCCGGATCGCGTCGGTGGTGTCGACGAGCGCCCCCCACAGGAAAAACTGGGCGACCAAACCGCCGTCGACGTGCATCTCGTCATAGAGGACGCCGTCGGCGACGACCGGGATGTAGACCGGTGGAAAGGCCACCGGGATCGAGGAGGAGGCGAGCAGGACATCGCGGAAGAGCGCAATCGCCTCCGGGCGGCCGCTGGCGGCGATGGCGCCCATGTTCCAGACGACCAGGCGTTGGGCGTCGAGATTGGTTGTGGCGACGTAGAGCCGCCGCCCGCGTGAGTGCTCGACAGCGATGCGATCGATCAGGTCATCGGTGACAATCCGCTCGATCAGCTTCTTGAGGGGCGTGCTCTTCGCCACCGAACCCCTGCTTAGCATTGTGAAGGGGCTGCGCACCGTGAAGATGTCCCGGTTTCGAACCCCGCTGTAGGCCCACTCCAGCTCCGCGTCGTACAGCGGGCCGAGGAAGGCGAACGGGGCGATCAAGGCGCCGGTCGATATCCCGGTGACGAGATTGAAGGTGGGGCGGGTACCGGCCTCGGTCCAGCCGTTGAGGAAACCAGCGCCGAAGGCGCCATAGGCGCCTCCGCCTGACACGACGAGGCTCGCGAAACGAGGCCTTCCGTCGGCGTCCCCGGCGAGCCCCTCGGCCGTCGCAAGGCGGAACGATTCGACAAAATCGGCGTGAAAGTCGGGATCGTGCCGGTCCCCCCACGCACGAACTCCGGGCATGCCGGCGATCTCCGCCAGATTCATCAGATCGACCGGCACCGGATGGCGCTCGACCGAAGCACAGCCAACGACGACGAGCGCCGCACACAGCGGCCCCGTGATGATCGCACGTCTCATGCGCAGCCTGCCGGCGACGGATTCCTGCATGGCTCCACTCATGACAGATCGTGGCCGCGAAAGTCAAGCCATGATGAAAAGTTGTCACTCGGCGATTGGCAGAAACCGCGTTCCACCTGTCCTGAAGACCCTCATATTCTCGGCAGCCCTCATTTATCCGTGCTTTTTCTTGTCCTATTTCTTCTAACGCGAGACAGGCAGTACTATGTTTGTCTGAATCGCTCCGGGAAGAAAGACACTCTGCGTTGCCTTGGTGGGAACGGAGTTTCTTACACACACGGTTCAGCCTGCTTACTCAGTCATCAACAACACCTCTTTTACTTAAACAAATATCGCAGACCAAGACTAAAACCAAGGCCTACACGCCATTGATCAAACTCGCAATCGAGACCAGTTGCATAGCGATGGCTGTTCTTTTGCCCTATCAACAATCCTAAATTGTCCGAGTAACCTACAAAGCTCATGCCTTTGTCTTTCCACTGGCTATAGCTGTAGCTGTGATGCCAGCGCAGGCCTGCGAAAGATTCGGCGGCCTTTGCGCGAGACGAGGAGGCGAGCCGGAAGAGTATCGCCCAGCGGGGCACACCGCGCTGGGACCAGGCCGCCAAGGACGCGGAACTGGCCTTCCCGGCGGCAGCCGATGCGTTCACCCAGGCGTTGGGCTTCGAGGTAACCGAGGCAGAGACGCCGCACCTCTACATGGTGCTGCGCCGTACCCTCGCCGATGCGGGGCTTTCGACGTATGGCGCCAAGAATCATTACGCACGGGCACGGCCGTTCATGGGCAACAACGAGCCGATCTGCACGCCGGATGACGAGGAGGGGCTCCGCAAGGACGG
>CAZCEX010000368.1:0-4936 GCA_964497785.1 uncultured Thermoanaerobaculia bacterium
ACCGCCTCTTCGATCAGCTCCTCGCGCTTACCGAAGGAGAGACGCAGAAATCGTCCTCGCCGATCAGGATCCCGGTCCTCGTGCGGAAGACCTGCCCAAAGGAAAGCGGAACCCGGCACCCCGGCGACTCCGCGTTCGTGGGCGAGCGCGGTGGCCCACTGGCGGTCGTCTTCGATACCGAGATCCTGGATGTCGACGAGCAGGAAGTATCCCCCTTGCGGGTTGTTGGTATTCCACCCATTCTTCTCGAGTCCTGAGCGCAAGATGTCGCAGCGGCGGCGGTAGGTGGCAGCCATCTCCTGGTAGTAGCTCGGTGGCAGGTCGAGAGCGGTGACGAGGGCGCGCTGTGCCGGCGCCGGGGCGCACACGGTGAGAAAATCGTGCACCTTGCGGATCGAGGCCATGAGAGGGGCGGGCGCTGCGGCATATCCTACTCGCCAGCCGGTGACCGCGTAGGTCTTCGAGAACGAGGCGATCGTCACGGTCCTGTGCCACAGGTCCCCAATGCTCGCCGGTGCCACATGAGGGTGATCCGTGGCGGTGATCCAGGCGTAGGTTTCGTCGGTTACGAGGGTGACGTCGTGTCGATGGAGCACCTCGGCGACCAGCTCCAACTCGTCTCTTGACCACACCTTTCCGTGCGGGTTGGCGGGCGTGTTGAGGACCATGACCTGGGCGTGGGCGCAGAGACGATCCAGAAGCTCGGGATCCCATTCCCCTGTGAAGGGATCGACCGGGAGAATGTGGGGGACAGCGCCCGCAAGTCGGGTGGCCGGCAAATAGTTCTCGTAGATCGGTTCGGGAATCACGATGCCGGCGCCGGGGGAGAGCAGGGTCAGAAGCGTCGCCATGATCGCTTCTGAGGCCCCGCAGGTGATGACGATCTCCTCTTCCGGGTCGTAGCTGAGCCCGTAATTTCTTGACAAGAACTCCGCGAGCTTGTGGCGCAGACGGGTGTCGCCCCAGGTCCTGGTGTACTGGTTGATGCCCTTTTCGATGGCCTCGATGGCGGCCTGGTGGAGAGATGGTGCGATTGGGTACTCGGGAAAGCCCTGGGCCAGGTTGACGGCGTCGGCCTGCTCGGCGACGCGGGTCATTTCACGAATGATCGACTCGTCCATGTAGGTGACGGCCGGGTTGATGCGGGGCGGGTCTGACTTCGGCTTCATCGGTTCCAGCGGCTCTCGAGCAGTCGAACCACGGACTCATAACCGACGCGATCCACCTCGTCGAAGTGGTCGGGCCGGTGAGAATCGATGTCGAGAACGCCGATTGCTGTGCCGGCGGCGTCATGCAGTGGAACGACCACTTCGGATCGGGTCCGGCCGTCGCATGCGATGTGGCCGGGGAAGGTCTCGACGTCGGCCACGATGACGGTCTCGTTGCGGTCGATTGCAGCCCAACAGACGCCGTGGTGGCGCTCAAGCACCAGGCAGGCGACCGGACCCTGGTAGGCATCGACGACCAGGTCACCGTTCCTGAGCATGTAAAAACCTGTCCAGGAGACCCCCGGCACCTTGTGATGCATCACGGCGGCTGCGGTTGCGCGGTGGGCTGTTGGATTCGATGTTTTGTTGATCAGCTCGGCGATCTGGTCGTGCATGCGTTGCCACCGGTTCGTGCGCGCGGTATCCGTCATGATGCGCTCCTACATCTCTGCCGGAACCGGGATGCCGAGCAGGTCCTCGAGCAGGACCTTCATTTCGTCGACGAAGAGGGTGAAAACCGCTCGCCGGAGGCGGCGGAGGCCCTCATCCTCTTCGGGCAGCACCGGATGCCCGTGGTAGAGCTTGTGGAATACCTGGGCGAGATTGTGAACGTGGGCTGCCAGGAGTGAGAACTCGAGAGTGGCCACAGCCTGGGCGACGACGTCGCGGCGTCGTGCACACTCGAAGACCAGCGCCCACAGGTCATCCGGGATCGGCTGACCGGCGAGGTTTTTGACCTCGGCGTCGCCGAATCGCCCTTCGCCGCGCCGCGCCTCGAGCTTGTCGAAGATCTTGGCGGCTCGAACCGCCGAGTACTGCAGGTAGGGCCCGGTGTCGCCCTCAAAGGCGAGGGCATCGTCGAAATCAAAGGCCAGGACCCGGTTGCGCGACTGGCGAGCCATCAGGTATCGGAGGGCGCCTACGGCGATGCCGCGGGCCCGGTCCTGGAGGTCCTCCGGCGGCTCATCTCCGCTGCGGGCAGCGACCGCATCCGCAGCAGTGGCCTCGAGAATGTCGAGGAACTCATCCGCCTTGACGCCGATGCCGCGGCGGCCCGACATCTCGATAAAGGCCTTGGCCATCTGCTTCTCGTCGAGGCCGAACGAACTCCCGCTTCTTTGCTCGATCAGGCGCACGGCTGCGGGTGTCAGAGCCACCATCTCGTAGGCGAAGTGAATAGACTTGTCGGCGCCCTCGGCGTGGCCGAGAATGCGCACCGCTTCCTTGACCACCTTCTGGGGGTAGGATTGACGGACGTCGATCACGTTGTAAACGGCCTTGCCGCCGCCGAACACACGTCCCTCGATACGTTGCTCTGGTGAGGCCGTCGTACGCGCCAATACCTGGGGTGCGTCGCCGTACACAACCGGCGAGGCGGGGCTGGAGCGCTCCCAGTTTGCGAATGGGGTGTAGCCGAAATCCTCGCGATCGCCGTCCGTATTTCGGAGTAGGCCAAGCTTCCAGAGCTGGTATGCGATGTCCTTTCCGGTATATGTCACGGTGCCGTTGGATCGCACGAGGATCTTGTCCGGGTCATCCATGTCGGCAAACTCGGGCGAGTCGGCGAGAGACATGACCCAGCACCCGGCATTCTTGCCCTCTTCTTCGAGGCGGATGGCGCCGGAGTTTCGTAAGAGCTCGAAGGCGCGCGCCCAGAAGCCGAGTTGGAGGATGTCCGACTCGTGCGGAAGGACGTCGTAGGGCACCCCCAGGCGCGCCATCGTCGCCAGGTGGCAGCGCACGTTGCCATCGGCAACCGCTGCTGCAAATCGTGATACCGCAGAATCCGCGAAAGCCTCGCCGGCTATGATCGATCCGCGGAGGTTGTGCAGTGCTTCGTCGAGGGGCATGGCGCCGTGGCCGGCCTCGATCGCGTGCAGAACCTCGGCCCGGTGGGCGGCGAAGGCTTCGTCCTCGGGATAGCGATTGGTCACCCTGGGGTAGACATTCCAACAGAGGTCGTCGAAATCAGTGGTACTTGGCTGCGGAACCACAGCACCCGGCAGCTTTTCGGCGACCGCGGTGAGCAGGTCGTCACGGCGAACCGACTCGTCGAGACCGAGGGCGTCGGCTAGCTCGTCCTCTGGGAGGTAGAGCACGCCGACAACAACGTCGGCGACTTGAACGCCCGTGTCGTCAATGTAGTTCTGGACTTCGACCGGTTGCCCGAGGTGTTCGAGGCAACGAACGAGGATGTCGCCGAGAACAGCGTTGCGCAGGTGGCCGATGTGGGCGGCCTTGTTGGGGTTGATGTTGGTATGTTCGACGATGGTCTTGCCGGCGGTTGAAGGAAGAGAATCGCCGGGTTGCAGGAGGCGTTCGAGCACCAGCGACCGGTCGAGGAAGAGGTTGAGAAAGCCCGGTCCGGCAACCTCGACTCTCTCGATCTCTGCGGGCCAGGACGCTGCACCGGCCAACCTTTCAGCGATCGCCCTCGGGGCTTGCCGTAATACACGGGCAAGCGGCAGGGCGCCTGGCCAGGCGAGGTCGCCGAGGTCGCGGCGCGGGGGAATCTCGAGCACGATTTCATCGGCCACGTGGTCGAACTCCGCCTCGAGCGCTGCAGCGAGAGCGGTAGCGGCCTGGTCGCGAATCAAACTCAGTAACATGCTCGTCTCCTCCGAATGGATATTCTACCGCCCTTTGGGTCAGAACAGTGCGGTCGAAGTGACGATGATGGTCGGGCTGCCGCCGCCGTCGGGCCAGGCGATGTCGAAGCGGAGCAGGCTGGCGAGGCCGATGTGGTTGAGGTCGGCGAGCAGGCCGACGCCGGCGTCGAAGCGCACGCCGTCGGTGTCGAAGCCGACGCGTGGGTCCCAGGTCTTGCCGGCATCGACGAAGGCGACCATGCCGAGGGAGAAGATGTGCAGGAAATCCTCCTTCAGGAGGGTTCGCCACTGAACATTGGCCACGGCTCGGCCGGTTCCGTCGAAGGTCTCCGGATCCCACCCTCTGAGGCCGAGGATTGCGCCGAGGGCGAGCTGGAGATCGCGGTCGAGCGCATGCGAGTCTTCGACATAGAGCCGTGCTTGCCATCCTCGTGTGCCGAGCTGAGAAACGGCGATCTGGAAGCCGCCGATGACGTTGGCCGCGTGGCCGTCGTCGATGCGACCCAAAGCCCAGGCGTCCGCGAGCCACAGCCAGCTTCCGGCCCGATGCCGGTAGCCCCACCTCGCGTCGAGCACGAGCCGGGGAATGTCGCCGCCGAGCTCGGGGCGAGACAATGTCAGGCCGGCATTCCACTTCGGACCGAGGACGACGTCCTCCTGTGCCGACCAACCCCGAAACCCGGTCAATACCTCGTAGTGGTCCTCGAACTGTTCAAAGGTGACGCGTGGCCCACTGATGGTGCGGTCGGATGGGGGGAGGTACGGTGAGTCCGTCTCATTCCAAGCCCAATCCGAGTAGAGGTTCTGGTCGTAGTTGTAGCCGAGACCGAGTCGGCGGACACTGGTGCCCGACCCCGGCAGGCGGATGCCGTACCACAGGTCGAGCAACGTGAACTCCCGATTGCCGCTGATCACGCTCACGCTGTCGCTGTAGAGGTGCTCAATCTGCTGCCAGTGCTTCCATTGGCCGCCCCACGCCCGTGGTGTTTCAAGGGCAAAAAAGGGCCGCTCGGCCAGAACCTCCTCCCGCTGCCCGTCGGAGGCGTCGGCGAAGAGCAGACGGGCGCGCCAGCGGGTTCGAAATAGATTCGGGTCGGCGAAGGCGTAGGTCCAGGTCTG
>CAZCEX010000369.1:0-4876 GCA_964497785.1 uncultured Thermoanaerobaculia bacterium
TAGTCGAACTCCCCCCCTCCACCAAAATGCACCCAGCCTTCAAAGGGCTCTTGAAACATGGTCGTCAGCAGGCGGTCGTTCCAGTACACCTCGAGACGCTCGAGGTTGGCATCCGTCGGCGTATTCATCAGAACCCGAACCAAGAGCCGATCACCGTCGACATCGGCAGGGGAAACCGGCTTCAGCTTCAAAAAAAAACGCTCACGGCCAACATTCAGAGCGATCTCCGCGCGCCCCATCTCTCGCTTTTCTTTGTCGTGAGCGACAACACTGACGGTTGTCAAGCGGGGAAGCTCGCCGAGATCGAGATCAATGTCGAAGGGAGGCCGGTTCTTGGTCAGGATTGTCCGGCCATCGACGAGAAAGGTCACATGAGCGACGTCCCGTCGGGCCACCGCCTCGAAGCGCTGAATCCCGCTCACCGCCTCACCACGGGGACCCACGAGGCTCAGCAGTGGTTCTTCGCCGTCGATCTCGTCGCCGACCTCGAGGCGTTGCACGAGGCCTTTTCGGCGTTCCTGCTCGGCCTCTTGCGCCGCCTTTCCCCGACCCATGTCGACCGAGAACGGCCACTCCACGATCCCTTCGTGTGGGGAGTGGGCGTCTTCGACCTTGAGTCGCAAGGTGTAGTCTCCAGAGCGCAAGAATCGCTCCACCAACATCACAAGTTCGTCCCCCACAGAAGGAACCGAGAAGAGGTAGCGGAAACGGTCGAGCATGACCTCGTCGCGGTTGATCTCACCCACGATGTCGATCTGCGCCACCTCGACGTCCCCAACCTGGGTCGTGCCGAGAACGGAGGTCGGCACGGTGATGTTGAACCCCATGCGAACCTTGCCCCCCTGCAGACCACGTTCGGCCCCCGCGATGTCGAAATCCATCTCCACCGCGTCTTCGTCAAAAAGGGCGGAGAACTCCATGAACCTGTGCGTCGAGGACTCGGCGCCGGCCCTCTCGACGCGGGGCAGATTGTGCATGGCTTCGAGGTACTTCGGATCTCGAGACCATCGCGCGGCTCGCGCCATCAAGCCGACGATTTGATCGCCGTTGGCACACCGGGACTCGGGCCCTTGACGGAAGGCGCTCTGGTTGCGTCGCAGCTGCGCTTCCCATGCCGTAAATGTATAGAGCCTTTCCCTGCCGTCGAAGTCTGTCCAGAGGCGGAAGTTACCGAGGCCGTCGGGCTGGTAAAAGAGAGCTACAACATCTTCACCGAGACCCTCGATGTAGCCCCAACCCCAGATGATGATCGGGTGGAAGATCTCGGAGCACTGAGAGGCGAGCTCGAAGTTTGGGGGTCCCTGTATCAACAGGACCCGAGCCCGTTCCTCCGTCGGTTGCCGAAAGACCTCCCGCACCAGCTTGATCCGTTCCTCGTACATGATGCGAAAACGAGCACCATGCCCAGTCTGCCTCCCCCACAACTGCCAGAGACGAGTCGCAAAGGCCCTGCGCTGCGCCTCGGTCGTCATGTGTAGAAAGGCGTTCTTCTGATCCGGCGAGATGAGCGGGTAGACCTCCTCCTCAAGCCAGACCCGCCAGTGCTCGGGAAGTTCCTTGACCTTCAGCTTGCCGGGATCATCGCCCGCGATGGCCTGCCCACCAGGCCCGGCAAGCAAAAGAATGACGATGACAACCGGAACGACACAGACCCGGGCCCGCTGCACGGGCACCCATGCGGCCGGCGTGTGTCGTTCGGGCCGGAACCTTGGCATCCACCCTCCAAAATGCACCGAAGACCCGGTAGCCCAGATTCCCCGGGGCGAAGCAGGTACCTGATCAGTCGTGTGCCTCCTCATCCTACGAGGTTACACCGTCCCCCTTTTACGAATTCTTTGGTTTCGAGTTGCGAACTCGAAGAGCGAATCCTTTTCGCCCTGAAGGTGGTCCCCTACCCAGCAGCCTCGATCGGGGCGAAAAGCATGCGCTCTTCGAGTCGGCGTAACTCCCTGTCGCTCCCTACGTCTGCAGCACCCCGACCTTGAACGGCGGGATCTCAGCCTGGTGAGCGGCGGCCTCGATGCTGCGAGATACGACGGACCGGGTGGCTCGCGGGTCGATGATCTCGTCGAGCCACTGGCGGGCTGCAGCGTACCGCGGTTTTGTCGCCGCCAGATAGTGCGAGCGGATCTTTTCGAGCAGACGCTCTTTCTCTTCGTCGGTGACGTCGTCACCGCGGTTTTTCAGTTGAATCGCGAGCAGGGTATTGGATGCCTGGTCGCCGCCCATGACGGAGATCGACGCCGAGGGCCATGCATAGTAGAAACGGGCACCGTAGGCCCGACCACACATCGCGTAGTTCCCGGCGCCGAATGAGTTGCCTACAAAAATCGTGATCTTTGGAACCACCGAGTTGGCAACGACGTTGACCAGCTTCGCCCCATCCTTGATGATGCCGTCCCTTTCCGACTTCGAACCGACCATGAACCCGGTCACATCCTGAAGGAACAGCAGCGGGATACCTTTCTGATTCATCAGGGCGACAAAACGTGCCGCCTTGTCGGCAGCGTCGGAGTAGATCACGCCGCCGATCTGCATTTCACGCTCCGATCCACCCGTTCCGCGCCGTTTCTGGACCACCTGCCGCTGGTTGGCCACGATGCCAACCGCCCACCCGTCGATCCGCCCAGTGCCGCAAACGAGCGTGCGTCCATACGTCCGCTTGTACTCGGTGAACTCGGAGTCGTCGAGCAGACAGGCGAGAACAGTATGGGCGTCATAGGGGCGCGTGCGATCGACCGGCACGAGACCGAGGATCTCCTCCGGATCGACTGCGGGCGGGCGGGCTTCAATCCTGTCGAAGGGCGCCAGCGCCGGCCGAGACAGCTCCGCCATGCGAGCGCGAATGTGCTGCAAGGCGCTGAGGTCGTCCGGAAAACGGTCATCGACGACGCCCGAAATATCGACCTGGACCTCTGCGCCGCCAAGGCTCTGGTTGTCCATCTTTTCGCCGATGGCGGCCTGCACGAGGTGTGAGCCGGCGAGGAAGATCGTTCCCGTTCCTTCGACGATGATCGCTTCGTCAGACATGATCGGCAGGTAGGCCCCGCCGGCCACACAGGAGCCCATGATCGCCGAAATCTGGTAGATCCCTTCGGCCGACAGGCGGGCGTTGTTGTAAAAGACACGCCCGAAGTGCTCCTTGTCGGGAAAGATCTCATCCTGCATCGGCAGAAAAACACCTGCAGAATCAACGAGATAAACCATTGGAAGGCGGTTTTCCAACGCGATTTCTTGCGCCCGCAAAATCTTGCGGCAGGTCGAAGGAAACCAGGCGCCGGCCTTGACCGTGGCGTCGTTGGCGACCACGACACACTCGCGACCGGAGACCCGGCCGAGTCCGGTGACCACACCGGCAGCCGGCGCGCCACCCCACTCTTCGTACATTTCCCAGGCGGCAAAGGAACCGAGCTCTAAAAGCTGGGTGCCATCGTCGATCAATGCCGCCACTCTTTCACGGGCCAGCATCTTGCCCTTTGCCCGCTGCTTCTCGGCAGCTTTCGCCCCACCGCCTTCCGAGATACGCTTGTGCTGGGCCTGAAGCACTCTCAGCTCGTTGATCCAGTGGTCTCGATTGACCTCAAAGTTGGGGTCTTGGGGAATGTTCACATTGAGCTTTCGCGGCATACACTCTCCTCAAGAGAATCTTAGATTGGCGATCATACCGGAGACGCCGGTCGCTGCGATGCTAAACTCCGCCGGAACGGTTGCAACGGCGTGCGGCTGACCCGACGAACTGGGGAAACAGATGGCCAAAATAAAGGTACGTAGGACACATCGCGAGGAACTACCGGGAATGTTCGTGCTGAGGGATGCGGCGGGTATCAAGGACCCTTCCGCTACGGTGCTCGACCTCGACATGGAAATGGATCCCGAGCTCGACCACATCATCACTCACGACCCGGACGGGTTCTTCTCAGTCGTCGATCGCGATGAGACCCTTGGTTTTGCTGCGGCATTCATCCGCTCCCGCCAATGCATTCTCTCCCAGCTCTGGGTGCTTCCACAGCACCGCGGGCAAGGCGCCGGCAGGGCGCTCCTCGAAAAGGTCCTGGCCTACGGCGAGAACTCGGGGGCGCGCGAGTTCATGGCTTTGGTGCCGTGTAAGGGAGCTGTACAAGGCCTGCTCCTGGCACACGGATTTAAGGTGGTGGCGCCGGTCTACCACATCCACCTCAGCAGCTCCGCGGCAGAGTCGATCACCAACGCCCTGTCGCGGCTCCTGCCCGGGCAGGAGATCACTCACGATCTCATCGATCGCACAGCCCAGGCTCACGTTGACCGGATCGACCGCGCAACCCGCAACATCACCCGCGAGTCCGACTACCTCTTCTGGCTCAAAAGGCGGGCTGCCCGAGCCATTTCGGTCCGTCAGGGGTCACGATTCGCAGCCTACGGCTTTGGTGGACCGAACCAGCTCGGACCGATCGCAGGATCGAGCCAGGACGCCGCACTGTGCGCCCTGGGGCGGGCCCTCGGCCTCTCTCTGGAGGCTCGCCCGGATCAAGCAATCGAGGTCCGTATTCCCGGACCATTCGTTCCCGCGATCGAGGCGCTGCTCGACGGCGGGGGACGCATCAAGGCGACCTCTCTCCTGTACGGCCGCAACCTCACGGCCGCCTTTGACCGGGTCATTTTCGGCAGTCCAGCGATTCCATGACCGAAGATCGCGGCAGGCTGGTGGCAGACTCGCCCCTTGGACGACGACGCGCCGACTACGAGGCCGACCTCAACCCTGAGCAACTCGAGGCGGTCACTCACCCCGGCAGCCCCATCCTGGTCCTGGCCGGCGCCGGCACCGGCAAGACCAGAACGCTCGTCTACCGTGTCGGCAGGCTCATCGACAACGGTGTGCCACCCGGAAAGATCCTCCTTC
>CAZCEX010000370.1:0-4872 GCA_964497785.1 uncultured Thermoanaerobaculia bacterium
CTGGTGCTCGCCGTCGCCGACGACCCCGGCATGCACTCGAGCCAGAACGAGCAGGACAGCCGCTTCTTCGCGCAGTTCGCCCTCATACCCTGCTTCGAACCCAAGGACCAGCAAGAGTGTTACGACATGATGCACGAGGCCTTCGACCTCTCCGAGGAGCTCGCTCTCCCCGTGATGGTCCGTCTGGTCACGCGCATCGCGCACAGCCGAGCCGGCGTCAAAACACGCGAGCAGAGGGAGCAGAACCCGCTCCAACCCTCGAAGGAAATCCAGAAATGGACGCTCCTGCCGGGCAACGCTCGCGTGCAGTACGACCACCTGACGAAGAAGCAGCCGCGGCTTCTGCAGCTCGCCGAACAGAGTTCCCACAACGAGCTCGTCTTGCGTGGCCCCCGAGGCGTGCTCTGCTGCGGCATCACCGAGAACTACCTGCGCGAGAATCTTGCCGAGGACCACGACCTCTCCATCCTGTCACTTCGCCAGTACCCGATTCCAGCCGAGAAGGTCCGAAGCCTGGTTGAGCACGTTGAGGAGCTCCTGATCCTCGAAGACGGCTACCCACTGCTCGAAAACACCGTTCGCGGCCTGTTCGGGCTCATCGGGACCGAGGTCAAGGGCCGCATGACGGGCGAGCTGCCCCGAACCGGCGAGCTCAATCCCGACCTGGTTCGTGAGGCCCTGGGCCTTCCAGCAATGCCGACCGCCCACTCCGTTTCGGACGACCTCGCCCTGCGCCCACCGGCCCTGTGCAAGGGTTGCCCTCACACCGACAGCTTCCGCGCCCTCAACGAAGCGCTCAATATCTTCGACGACCCGCAGGTCTTCTCCGATATCGGCTGCTACACCCTGGCAGCATTGCCGCCCCTCGAGGCGGTTCACAGTTGCGTCGCCATGGGCGCGTCGATCGGCATGGCAGCCGGCGCCGCCCACGCAGGATACTCGCCGGCCGTCGCCGCAATCGGCGACTCTACCTTCTCACATGGCGGCATTACACCTCTTCTGTCCGCCGTCCAGCAGGGCGTCAACCTCAATGTGCTCATCCTTGACAACGACACCGTCGGCATGACTGGGACCCAACGATCGATGTCTACCGGCAAAACACTGGACGACATCGTTTACGGAACCGGAGTCGATCCCGAGCACGTGCGGATCATCGAACCGATGCCGAAAAACCACGACACCAACGTCGCTACCATTCGCGAAGAGCTTGGCTTTGAAGGACCGAGCGTCATCATCGCCCGCCGCTCCTGCATCGAAGCCATCAAGCGACAGGCGAGCTGAGGCCGGGAGAGAATCATGGAAAAAAACATCATCCTCGCGGGCGTTGGCGGCCAGGGCATCCTCTCGATCGCCTACGTGATCGACAATGCCGCTCTCGACGCCGGTTTCCACTTCAAGCAGGCCGAGGTCCACGGCATGGCGCAACGAGGCGGCGCTGTGCAGTCGAACCTGCGCTATGCCGACCGACCGATCCATTCGGACCTCATTCCCAAAGGAACGTGCGACCTGGTGCTCGCCGTCGAACCGCTCGAGGTCATGCGCTACTGGCATTACCTTCGGCCGGACGGCTGGGTCGTGACCTCCGTGACGCCCTATGTCAACATCCCGGACTACCCGGAGCACGACGAGCTCTTGCTGAGCCTGTCGACCTTTGCCAACATGATGATGGTCGATACCGGCCGGTTGGCCAAGCTGGCCGGCAACCTGAGGGCCCAGAACATGGTCTCCGTCGGGGCCGCATCGAATCTGCTCGATTTTACTGAGGAGCAACTGCTCGCTCACGTGACCGGACTTTTTTCCCGAAAGGGCGAGAAGATCGTTGCCGTCAACCACAAAGCCTTCGCCTTCGGGCGGGCAGCCGGCAGCTTCTTCCGCGGCCTCGTCGATGCCGGTATGGCACCAATGGACGCGCTTGCACTGTGCGGCAAGCTCGATCCCGAGACCCTCGACTCGAGCCTCGCCGGACCGTGGGCAAAGGCCATCGCAGACGACGCTGACAAGCTCACCGGGGTGCTCGCGCACGAAGGCGACATCGGCGCCGCCGAGGTCAATGCCTTCGCCTGACCCGCACAGATCGGAGTACACCATGCCGAATATCGACTTTGACGCCCTCGAGGCGCTGCTGGCGGAGGCACAGGCGAACGGGAGGTCGAGCCTCCTCGAGCACGAGTGTTACCGCTTTCTTGCAGCGACCGGTGCCGAGGCCGCCCCCGAGCACCGCCTGATCCCATTTGGGGAGTACCCGACGCCGCGAGACCTCGAAGCCATCCCCGGACAGAAGGTCGTGCTCAAGGTCGTCTCGCCGGACATCACCCACAAGACCGAGGCCAGGGGTGTGCGCATCGTGGCCAATGAAATGGGTGCTGTGGAAGCCGCCCACGAGCTCATGCTCCATCAGGTGCCCGAGTCCTACGCCCAGTTCCTCGGCGCCCATGTGGGCGAAAGCCCCACCGGCCTTGGCGACCTCGAGCCCAGCGCCCTGCGGGACAGGCTGCGCGAGCGTTTGGTCGGCGTGCTCCTGTGTCGCTTCATGGAGACCGACGCCCGCGGATTCGCCACCGAGCTCTTCGTCGGAATCCGCAATACAACCGAGTTCGGCCCGATCATCTCCGCCGGGTTCGGCGGCGTCGAGATGGAGACCCTCGCCAGCGCCACCGTCAAGGGCGCCGCAGTGGCGATTGCGCCCACCGGGCTGGTCACTGGCGCCGAGTTCCTCGAGCTCTTCAGCCGGACTCTGAGCTACCAGCGCCTCTCCGGCCGCATGCGTGGTTCCAGACGCCTGGTCACCGACGCAATCCTCGAGGAGTGCTTTGCTGCCTTCATCGAGGTCGCCAACCACTTCTCGGTGAACAACCCCGAATCCAGGTTCCACATCCAGGAGTTGGAGGTGAACCCGTTCTCGGTTGTCGGCGCCCACCTCGCGCCGCTTGACGGTTTCTGCTCTTTTGCGCCCTCCACAACCGGCGCCGAGGCGCGACCGATCGCGAAGATCGGCCGCCTTCTCGAGCCCCGTTCGGCAGCAATCATCGGCGTCTCCTCCAAGGGTATGAATATGGGGCGGATCATCCTCCGCAACATCGTCGCCGGAGGATTCGACAAAGAAAGAGCCTACGTCGTGCGTCCCGGGCTCGATGAGATCGATGGCATTCGCTGTGTTCCTTCGATTGCCGATCTCCCGGAGAAGGTCGACCTCTTCGTCGTCGCCGTCGGCGCCGGACAGGTGCCCGAGGTCATCGAAGCTCTGCTCGACCACGACAAGGCAGAGTCGGTGATCCTCATCCCCGGCGGCCTCGGTGAAAAGGAGGGCAGCCAGGATCTCGCCCGCGGGCTGCAAGAACGCATCCGCTCCGCCCACAGGGAATCCGGCGGCGGACCGGTCTTCATCGGCGGCAACTCTCTCGGCGTCATCTCCCACCCCGGCCGCTACGATACGATGTTCATTCCCGAGAGCAAGCTGCCAAAATCGCGCGGCGACTACCCGCGGGCAACCTGTTTCATCTCCCAGTCCGGCGCCTACATCATCACCAACCTGAGCCGCATGCCGTGGTTCGACCCGGCCTTTGCGCTCTCGATCGGCAATCAGATCGACCTCACGGCGTCGGACCTGCTGTCGTTCATCAAGGACGATGAACGCATCGATGTCTTCGCCGTCTACATGGAGGGTTTTCAGCCTGGTGACGGCCTGGCTTTTTCGCGCGTCGTTCGCGAGACCGTGGCGCTCGGCAAGGATGTCGTCTTTTACAAGGCAGGCAGAACAACCGAGGGGCGTTCCGCGACTGCGGGCCACACCGCGTCGGTCGCCGGCGACTACGCCGTGTGCGAAGCGGCCCTCCAGGAGGCGGGCGCCTGGGTAGCCTCTGATTTCAACGAGTTTTCGGACCTCTTGCGGCTGTGCACCCGTTTGCGCGGCAAGAAGGCCGGCGGCAACCGCATCGCCTCCATTTCGAACGCTGGGTTCGAGGCCGTCGGCATGGCCGACTCGATTCGGGGCAGCAGCTTCGAGCTCAGGTTGCCGCCATTCGGGGAAAAAACGGCAAGCGCTCTTCAGGAAAGCCTCGAGGCCTATCGGCTTGATGGACTCGTCGACGTCAAGAACCCATTCGACATCACGCCGATGGCGAACGACTCGGCGTATTCGGACCTTGTATCCACGATCATCGAAGACCCGGGGCTCGACGCCGTCGTCGTCGGCATCGTACCGCTCACCCCGGCATTGCAGACCCTCCCAGGTGAGGCCGGCGATCGCGAGTCGATTCACAACCCGGAATCCGTGTGCCAGCTCCTAACTCACGTCGCAAAAACAACGGATAAACCAATCGTCGCCGTCATCGACTCGGGGAAGATCTTCGATCCCATGGAACAGGCCCTCGAAGCGGGTGGCATCCCGGTATTCCGTTCCGCCGACCGGGCCATCAATGCCCTCCGTCGGTGGATCGAGATCAAGTCAATCGGCGCCAATGAAACCGAGAGGTCCCGATGAAAAGCCACACCGTCAAGCTCACCGTCGCCGTGCAGGAGCGCATGGAGTTCATCAACATCACCCCTGACGTCGAGACCGCCGTCTTCGAGAGTGGTGTTCAGGAGGGCCTCTGCCTCGTCAATGCCATGCACATCACGGCGAGCGTCTTCATCAACGATGATGAACCCGGGCTCCACCGCGATTACAAGCGCTGGCTCGAGGAGCTGGCGCCGTTCGACCCCTCCCCCACCCGGTATCACCATAACCGGACCGGTGAGGACAACGCAGACGCCCACCACAAGCGCCAGATCATGGGCCGGGAGGTCGTCGTCGCCATCACCGGCGGCCGCCTCGACTTCGGCCCCTGGGAGCAGATCTTCTACGGCGAGTTCGACGGCCGGCGATCGAAGAGG
>CAZCEX010000371.1:0-4841 GCA_964497785.1 uncultured Thermoanaerobaculia bacterium
GGGAGCAAGAAGGCAATGCTCATAACGCGGCCGTGCCCTCCTCGTAGCGGCTGCACTGATCGATGACTCGCTGGTTGCAACCGCCGAATCGCCGTCGCAAGCCGTCAACAACTCCCATACGGATCGCCGCTGCCGTCGCCCGTCGGCCCTGGCGATTGAGCCTCCACGCCTGTTCGAGGCCATAAAGGCTCCAGAAGCCGATCAGCGCCGGGGCGAGCAGGGGGTGGAACTTGAGGATGTAGCGGAAACGGTTGCGCACGACGTAGTAGACGTACAAGGTTTCGCGCAGGCCAGAAGCCCGCTCGACATCGTGGTGGGCCTTGGCCCGTGAGTTCACGAAGCAGCTGTAGCCGGCCTTTGCCGCCCGCCGGCAGAGATCCGCCATCTCGGTCGCAAAGAAGTACTGCTCGTCGAAAAGGCCAACTTGGCGGAAGACATCGGCCCTGATCAAGGCCGCAGCGCCGGAGACGTATGCAACCGGGTACTCGTCGTCGGGCGGGGGATCTGTGATCGCCGGGAAACGAAACAAGACCGGGTTCCGGCTGCCTGCGGACAGCACGCGTTGGCCGTCGCCGTCGCTTTGATAAAGCACCGGTCCGGCGATTCCGCACTCGGCCCTCGAGCGCAGAGTCTCCAGCAAAGCCAGCACAGCCACTTCGGCGATCCGCACATCGTTATTGAGCAGGAGAACCGGCGAGTCGTTGTTTTCGATAGCTCGGCGCACCCCCAGATTGCTCCCGCCAGAGAAACCCAGGTTGACCTGACTGCGGATGAGGCAACCCTCCGGCAAACCGTTTTCGAGCACGCTCACGTCGTCTTCGGCAGAGTCGTTGTCAACAACCCAGATCCGCGGCGTGATCTCTGCCCACTGCTCGATCGTGCGGAGGCACCGCAGGGTGTCGTCCGCCGCATTCCAGTTGAGGATGACGACGTTGGTTTCGGTCATCACTGCGCTCCAGGGTCCACGGACGGCAGGTAACCCAGAGCCCGCAACCTGGACAGTGTCTCCGGACTCAGATCGGCCGCGCCAGCCTCGGGGATGCGGCTCGCCCAATGCTCCCGCGCTCGCTTTAAAAGAGCGTTTGTCTCCTCCTCGACGAGGGGGACCCGCGCCTGCTCCCCTGGATCGAGATCAAGATCGTAGACCTCAACACCACCGTCGTCGCCGACGATGACCTTACGCGACCCATCCAGCCAGGAGAGCAGGTCTCGTGAGACCTGGTGCCGGTCGGCAACCGGCGCCAGCGACCCATACCACTCGGCGATCAGGTCGAAGTCCCCGGACCTTCCCCGCGGCTTCTCGAGCCCGAGCTCCTCGAGGATCAGCTCGGGGACCTCGTGGCCGCCGGTCGGTCGATCAAGTCGGCGGGCGGATCGTTCTCCATCGACACCCTTTACAAAGAGCGGCACCCGGAGCAGCTCCTCGTAGAGGTTCTGAGCGTGACCCCAGTGATCGTGCTCACCGAACGCCTCTCCGTGGTCGGAGGTGATGACGATGACCGTTTTCTCCCACAGACCATTCGCCTTCAGCCGGCTGAGCAGGCGCGAGATTTCGTGGTCGAGGTAGAGCAGCTCGCGGTCATACTGCAAGGCATTGAGGGCTGAAGGGGGTTTCAATCGATCGAACGGGCGCGTCGCTTCAAAGGCGTTGGCAAAAGGCTCTGGAGGCGCGTAGGGCTCGTGGGCATCCATGTAGTTCAGAAAGAGAAAAAACGGCCTGGCAGAACGCTCTCTTTTTAGCCACTTCAGGGCGAGGTTGGTCACCGCTGTCGCATCACGGTAAGGAAGGCACCCGATCTGGGGTTCCCAACCGAGCTGCTGGACCAGGAGTTGCCGGCACTGGAGGCCTCCCCCAGAGCGATCGTCATAGTGGCCGAACCCACGCGCGATGCCCATCTCGTGGTTCAGTACCCCGTCGTTGGCAACAATCCCGCCAGTCCGAAAGCCTTGCTCAGTCAGCTGCTCGGCGAGCGTCGGCACGTCGCCTCGCAAGCGATTGGCAAAGGACCACCTCATCGCCACGGCGTCGCCCTCTTCTGGCCGTCGCGTATGGGTCGCCCCGTGTTCACTCGGCATGAGTCCGGTCAGGAGCGACCCATGCGAAGGCAAGGTCCAGCTGCTCGTCGACCGCGCCTGGATGTACAGGTCGAACTCCTCGGCCACGACAGCCTCGAGGCCTGGCATCGTCAACCTTTCATAACCGTAGGCTGCGAGATGGTCCGCCCGCACGGTATCGAGCACGACGAGCAGGAGGTTGGGCAGGGCCCCTCCCGCCGACTCAGACGAAGCCGGGACATCCGCCCTCGCCAATCTCGCCCCATATCCCGCGCCCGCAGCCACGACAGCACACACCAGCGCCACGACGACAACGGTCAGCCTGTGACGAACCCGCGGTTTGCGGATAAAAAACACAAAAAGCAGGACCATCCCTGCCGCCAGGAGCACGGACTCCATAAGCAGGTAACGATCGGTGACCGGGCCCCAGTGCAGACGCCGCGCGGCTGTCGTCGCGGCCGCCACGACGAAGCCAACCGGCAGCCCCACCGCCCAGCCCGCAGGCTTCGAAAACCGAACCAGAAACGCAGTTGCAACCGCCAGAATCAACACCGTCTTGCTAAGTCCGATGAACGCCGGATCAATCGTCGGCCGGAGGACTGTCACCCCGAGCGCCGTCCCCACTACCGCGACACCGATCGCCGCCACGATCCGGGCGCCGACTCGAGTGAGGACAACTCCGACCAGGGTGACTGCAAGTGCAACGACGATCGACCGGACGAGGATCCTCGAGGTCACCCCCAGGCTCGCACTGCCGATCACAATCGTCAGGTCGTGGAGCAACCACCCGACGACGAGGCCAACGCCGGTCATCACAGCCCGCGTATGCCACGACCCTCGGGTCTGCCCTTCACCCTCCATCTGAGACCTCCGCCACTTCGTTGGTGATGCTACCACGCGAACGGGTCGAGACCTTTTGGCCTGTAATGTCATTCAACATACGAGATTTCCCCAAGCCAAAGAGCTACTATGGGCTCATGGGTCATCTCGGTCACCTCAAGGATGAATATCGCTCCCTGGTCGATCGCCTCGACGCCGGTCAGGTCGGACTCCCGGAACCCGAGGACCCTGCCGCAGCGGCTGCGCGGTTGGAAATTCTCGAGATCCTCTACTCGCCGGAGGATGCACACGTCGCGTCGCGCATGCCCGTCAGACCGGCCAGCCTCAATCGAGTAGCGAGACAGGTCGGAATGTCCCCTGAGGAGCTCGAGCCACGACTCGACTCGATGTGTGATCGCGGTCTGGCCATGGACATCCCCAACCCGAAGACGGGAAAGACCACGTACGTCCTGGCGCCGCCGGTCGTGGGCTTCTTCGAGTTCACGATGATGCGCGCCCACGACGACAGAATCCCCCAGAAGAGGGTCGCCCAAGCCCTCGATGCCTATACCCACGGCGACCCTGCCTTTGCCCGTGAGGTCTTCGGCCACGACACCGTCGTCGGTCGCGCTTTAGTCAACGAGGCCCACCTCGCGAACGAAGAGCTGCCCGACGTGCTCGACTGGCAACGGGCAACATCCCTGGTCCAAGATGCCTGGGCGGTATCCGTTTCCCAGTGCTACTGCCGCCACAAGGCGGAGCATCTCGGCGAGGCCTGTGACGCACCGCAGGAGATCTGCCTGTCGCTCAATGCCGGCGCCCAGTTCGTCGCCCGCCGAGAGTTCGGCCGCTCCATCACCCCGGAGGAAGGCCTCGACATCCTGCACGCCTCCCGCGACGCCGGCCTCGTGCAGATCGCCGACAACGTGCAACACCGCCCCTCCTACATCTGCAACTGCTGCGCCTGCTGCTGCGGGCAACTGAGGGCCATCAACGACTACGACCTCCCGGGAGTCAACCCGAGCGGCTTCGTGCCCGAGGTCGACGATTCAACCTGCAAAGGATGCTCACGCTGCTCTCGCGCCTGCCCGGTAACGGCGATCTCGATGCAGGCGCACCGAGCAGGCGCCGGCGAGAAGAACCAGCTGCAGCCCCAGATCGATCAAGCCCGCTGCATCGGCTGCGGGGTCTGCGCGAGCGTCTGCAAACAGGGCGCGTTGACCATGGCGCGATGCACCATCCAACCTTCGGTGCCGGCGCATACCATCGAGCGAGTCATCCGCATGGCCCTCGAGCGAGGCCGCCTCGCCCATCTGCTCGTCGACCAGGGCGCCAGCCGGGGACACCGGTTCCTCAACCACGCGCTGCAGGTCATCACTCGCTTGCCGCCTGCCGAAAAGATCTTGGCCAGCGAGCAGGTGCGATCGCGGTTCATCCGGTTCGTCGTCGGGCGAATCCCTGATCCTTCGGCGTGAGAAACGCCCGGCTGGACAAAATCTCCGCGGCAAAGCGCAACCTGAAAGTCTCGCAGAATAGAAAGTCATCCAATGCGCTTTGACACGGATATTTTGTATGAAGAAGACCTTGTCTTCGGGAGGCAAATGGTATCTTGAGGCATGGGCCCAGGTGATCAGGATGAGACGAGGAGCCATCCCGGGAGCGAAACGCCGCGCTCCGGCGCCGAAGAACTGACCGCGGGGCCGGTGTTCCCGTCGACACGGGGACCGGTGGGCAACCGGGCGCCGCGGCGTCTGGGTCCTTACCGGATCATTCGCGAGCTCGGGCGTGGTGGAATGGGCATCGTCTTCCTGGTCGAGCAGGACGAGCCGGTCCGGCGCACCGCGGCGCTCAAAATCATCCAACGCCACGGCGACTGCGTCATGCAAGCCGCGTTCGCCGCGCGATTCCGCACCGAGTGCAACACCCTCGCCCGCCTCAAACACCCCAACGTGGCCCAGGTCTACGAT
>CAZCEX010000372.1:0-4830 GCA_964497785.1 uncultured Thermoanaerobaculia bacterium
ACACCACCATTGAAGACCCGGACGATCCCGGAGCGTACGACGACTGGTTCGAAATCTACAACGCCGGCGCCACGACAGTCGACCTGGGCGGGATGTACCTGACGGACGACGCCAGCGATCCCTACCAGTGGCAGATTCCGACCGGCGTCAGCATCGCTCCCGGCGCCTACCTGCTCTTCTGGGCGGACGACGACGACGAGCAGGGGGACACTCATACCAACTTCAAGCTCGGCGCCTCTGGCGAGTATATCGGCCTGTACGAATCCGACGTTAACGGCAATATGATTGTCGACACGGTGACCTTCGGCGCCCAGGAGACCGATGTCTCCTTCGGTCGTTGCCCCGACGGCGGCAGTAGTTGGCAGGTGTTGGCGCTGGCCACACCCGGAACCTCGAACCTCTGCGACACGACTCTCTTTGAAGATGGATTCGAGACGGGAGACACGTCGGCCTGGGCGGTTACGGGCTCATAGAGCAATCGATCGCGTCACACAAGAAAGGCCCGCCGTCTTGGCATAGACCCCAAGGACGGCAGTCCGGACGACTGGCCCTACGGCCACGGTCCACAGGGCGATGCCATTCGGATCTTCAACTTCCTGCGACTCGTGCGGGGTCTTGACCTCTTTTCCGACGGGTTCGAAACCGGTGACATCTCTGCGTGGTCGGAGACGACCCTGAGGGGTACCACCCATCACAACTCACTCAATTAAAGGGCATAGGGTGGTCGCTATTACGTCATAGGCGTTAAGTACGGGTTCTATTCTCACAACCGTCGGGTCGGACGTGGGTACCACAACGGAAGCTCTCGCAGGCCACACTCGTGTCCCTGAGCTCTTCGAGAAGCTCCGCCAGAATGCGTTTCTTGACGGTACGCCGGTCCAGTCCCAACCGGTCAGCAGCCGCGACGTACCCTCCCGTCTGGTGGTAAACGAAGGTCGCGTAACGATCGAGCAGTTCGTCGGCACTGAGCTCAGCGCTGCGAATGGACTGGACCAGGCGATCGACAGGGCCCGACGGCTTCGAAGGCCCAAGGCGCAACGGCCGGTACTCCCCACGCACAATCACGTTGCGCACACACTGCTCGAGCTCTCGCACGTTGCCAAGCCACGGGTATCCCGGCCCAAGCTCACGATTGATCCAGTCGACGACCTGCTGTGCGACGTCGTCGGCCTCCTCGTCGACAAGCCGGTGGGCGAGCAGGCGCACGAGGCGAACGAGCTCATCCGGATCGGCGCACACCAACTCCGCCAACGAAGGGGTTTCGATGCGATCGGCACACAGCCGGTAGTAGAGATCGACGCGGAACCTGCCCGCCGTGACCTCGGCGTCGAGATCACGATTTGTCGCCGCAACGATTCGGCCTTCAAAACGGCATTCGGTGCTCTCGCCGATCCGTCTAAACCCGCGTGTTTGCAGCACCTGCAGCAGCTTGATCTGAATTGCCGGGTCAAGGTCTCCAATCTCGTCGAGGAATACCGCGTGCGCCGGGCTGAGCCCTTCGAGATAACCCTTGCGGCTGCTGATCGCTCCGGTGAATGACCCCTTGCGGTGTCCGAAGAGCTCCGACTCGATGAGCGTCGGCGACAAAGCGGACAGGTTCAAGGGCAAGAAAGTCCGTCGAAAGTCCTCGACAAAGGCGCCTCTCCTGGGGTCGAATGGGATGAAGGACGAGCTGCCGATGGCCCGTGCCACCAGATCCTTGCCGGTTCCCGAAGGTCCCGTCACGAGGACAGGTATCTCGTGCATTCGCGAGAAGAGACCGCGCCTGTAACGCCCGATATCGTGCGTAAAGACCGACTGCCAGGCCGATGCCCTGAGGCGAGCCGCAGGCATCGAAGCGCCGAATATCTCGGTAAAGACCATGTGGAAGGACCGCCGGATCTGCCACAGCAACGCCACCAATGTCACGTCATCATCTGTCGGACGCCGCCGCCGCACCGGGCCGAGCAGACGCGCCGCATCGTCCTGAAAACGAGTCCAACCCACGAGGGGGCGAACCGAACCCGGTTTCGGCGGGCCGGCGAGGATTTCACCGAACAGCTCTTTGTCGATTGAATCGTAGAGCACGTAGGTTGCCGCGGCCTCATAGAGGTCGAGGTCAGCTTCTTTCACCTCCCGGTCACCCTCAACAAGAGGCAGCAAGTTGCTCGCCAGGGCTCTGGCGCGCTGCGCCACAACCGCAACGTTAGGGCTCGCCGGGGGCCGGCTCGGATCCATCGACCACACCTCGCCACCGGGCGTGAAATCCTCGCCGAGAAAACGACGCTCGAGCTCCACTCTTTCGGGAAGGAAAGGATTGCAGACCGTGAGGGCGAGAAGGGCTTCCGCCTGTTTGCGGTGTTCATCAGAGATAAGTGACTTTTTCATTCGATAAGTGTACATCCGATGCTTTTTTATGTACAATTTTTGACGTTCGAACAACACAACAATGCCAAGATTTCGAAGAAACCACCAGCGAATTCGTTCGAGCGGGCCTGCTATGAGCTGGGTGAAGCGAATTGTAAATCTCTTCAAAAAATGTACTTACAAACATCATCGACGCATCTCACCCAACGTCGACCCGTTGTTGATTGCAGAAACTGGCATGAACCCTGCGATGCCCACGAGATGAAAGGAGACTGTCATGCGTCTTTCGACTCTTCTCATCGTTCTTGCACTGGCGGCCGCACCACTTTCATCCCAGGCCACCGGAACGCTCTCCCCAGTCGGCTCCGGAGAGCAACCACTCGACATCGTTGACCACCACGTCGACATCGTGCTCAACGACGGCTTCGCCCGAGTAGAGGTCAACCAGACATTTTCGAACCCCAACAACCATGCCGTGGAAGGCCTCTATGCCTTTCCGGTACCGCAGGAAGCCAGCCTGTCCGAACTCGTCATCACCGCCGGTGAACGCGAGCTCCATGGCGAGGTCGTGGCCCGCGACAAGGCCGAAGAGATCTACAAACAGGAACGTGATTCGGGCAACGACGCCGGCCTCGGAACCCGCGAGGGATACCAACGATTCGAGTTCCGTATTGCCAACGTTCCGCCTGGCGCTTCGACGCAGGTCCGAGCGGTTTATTACCAACCCATCGAGATCGACACCGGTGTCGGCCGTTTTCTTTATCCCTTGGAGGAGGGTGGCACCGACGAGCAGGCAGCATCGTTCTGGACTCGCAAAGAGGCGGTCAGCGGGACGTTCTCCGCGAACATCCGGCTCAGAAGCTCGTGGCCCATCGAAGATCTGCGCACACCCGGGTTCGACGACGCTGCCGTCACCAAGGACGCCGACGGCAATACCTCCATCCGCATTCAGCGCTCCGGCGGCAGTCTGACACAAGACCTCGTCGTCTATTACCGGCTTCAGGACGGTCTCCCGGGCAGAGTCGAGCTGTTGGCATCCCGCCCCGACCTCAGTGAACCCGGCACGTTTATGCTCACCCTGACGCCCGGAATCGATCTGGCGCCGCTCTCCGGCGGACGCGACTTCGTCTTCGTGCTCGACACCTCCGGTTCCATGGCCGGCAAGATCGGCACCCTGGCGAAAGGCGTTGTCAAAAGTCTCGAACAGTTTCAGCCCGAAGACCGTTTCCGTATCGTCACTTTCGACTCGAACGCCCGCGAAATGACCCGCGGTTGGCAACCTGCCGACGAAAACACAGTCCAAGAATGGGCATCAAAGCTCCAGCAACTCGGCACAGGCGGTAGCACCAACGTCTACGCGGGTCTTCAAACCGCCTTCAAGGCATTGGATGACGACCGGGCAACCTCGGTACTGCTCGTCACCGATGGAGTCACCAATACCGGCGTGGTTGACCCCCCCGCTTTTCACAAACTTTTGCAGCAGGTCGATGTTCGGGTCTTCAGCTTCTTGCTCGGGAACTCCTCCAACTGGCCTCTGATGGAGGTCATCTGCCACGCCTCCGGAGGCTTCTACGCGAACGTCTCAAACGCCGACGACGTGTTCGGCCAGGTCATGCTCGCCAGGTCCAAGGTGGGTTACGAATCCCTCCACGACGTCGACCTGCAGGTCCGTGGAGTCGGGGTCTCCGACCTCACCGACGCCTCCACAGGGAAGATCTACCGCGGCCAGCAAATCGTTCTCTTCGGTCGATACGCTCAGGGCGGCGCCGCCGAGGTCACCCTCAAAGCCAGACTCACCGGAGAAGATCGCACGTGGCGAACCAGCTTCGTCTTCCCCGATGAAAGCAAATCCTACCCGGAGATCGAACGACTCTGGGCAATGCGCCGCATCAAGGGCCTCGAGCGCCTCAACAACGCCGGGTTGCTCGACGCCGGCGAGGCTTCCGACGGCATTCGTGATCTCGCTATCAACAATCAACTCGTCACCGACGAGACCGCCATGCTCGTTCTCGACGACGCAGCCTTCACCCGCCACGGCGTCGAGCGCCACAACCGGGCCCGGGTGGCTCGCGAGCAATACGCCCAGGCTCAACGAGCGGCTCAACTGGTGAAACATCATCGGGTCGATGCAAAGAAACCGATGTTCGACCTGCCCACGCCATCCTTTGGCGGAGGGGCGATCCACCCAGCCGCTGCGATCTTCGTCCTGATCTTCGGCGTCATCGCCGCCTGGAGACTGCGGCGAATCGGCCTGATCAGCTAACTCCTCACGCCCCCACCCGGCTTGATGTGTCGGGTAGGGGGCTCTTTGTTCATTTGTCTTCTGGAGGTCGAAGATGGTCCTCGTTCTCGCCATCGTGACACTCTTGTTTGCAGCATTTGGGGCAACATTCATCAACCCGGAGGCCCTGGCTCTTGATCGTTGTGCGCTGGCCACCGGCGAGATCTGGCGACTCTGGACGGGGCATTTCGTGCACTGGAGCT
>CAZCEX010000373.1:0-4826 GCA_964497785.1 uncultured Thermoanaerobaculia bacterium
CGGCGGCGATGCTCATTGCATTGGCGATGGCGGGCGTGGCCGCGGGCCACACGGGCAATCAGGGCTACGTCTACCTCGACATCTTCGACTCGACGATCGAAGGCGAGATCCACTACGTCGTTGCGGACCTGAACGAGGTTCTCGGCCTCGACATCCCCACGGATCCGGACGGAGCCGTGGCGTGGGCCGAAGCCAACCCCGAGATCATCCACGCCTACAGCGCAGACCACATCGCAATGTCTGATGTCGACGGATCCCAATGGTCGATCACCTTCGGCGCTTTCGACGGCATCGAAGGCGTCGAAGGCGCCTACCTCTCAGTCGCATTCGTCGTAGATCGCGAGTTCGTCGAGGTCCCTCGGCAATTCGACGTCACCTACGACGCGATCATGCATGCCGAACCGGCACGAGATGCGCTACTCGCCATCGCCACGGACTGGGGCTCCGGGACCTTCAACAACGAAGCCGATACGCTTCTGCGTTACACCGCGGACAACACCACGCAGACGGTCGATCTCGGCGACACGTCGTTCTGGAGCGGCGTGAGCGGCGTGATCGCACTCGGCACGGAGCACATTCGGATCGGTACCGACCACATCCTCTTCATCATTGCTCTCGTGCTCCCAGCGGTGCTCATCTTCGTGCGACCAAACGGCTGGCAGCCGTCTCCCAGCTTCGGCTCCAGTTTGTGGCGAGTGCTCAAGATCGTGTCGATGTTCACGGTTGCCCACACGATCACGCTCACACTCGGAGGACTCGGCATCATCGAGCTTCCCGCCGCCCTCGTGGAGACGGTGATCGCCATATCGATCATCCTTGCCGCCCTGCACAACATCCGACCCGTGTTCGTGAACAAGGAGTGGATGATCGCATTCGGCTTCGGGCTCGTTCACGGCTTCGGGTTCGCAGGCCTCCTGTCCGATCTTGGCCTGACGCAGGCCCGGCAGTTCGTCTCGCTCCTCGGATTCAACATCGGGATCGAAATCGGTCAGGCGATCATCATCCTGCTGGTCTTCCCCGCCCTCTACCTCGCGCGGCGAACCCGGGCCTACCAGCCGGCAATGTTCGTCGGATCCGTGCTCCTCATTACGATCGCCGGTGCGTGGGCGATCGAGCGAGCCTTCGGTGCCGACCTCGGCACCGAGTGGATCATGGTTCGGGTCTCGGTGTGGCCCCGTCAGCTCGTCCCCGTGGCCCTCGCCTATGTCCTCGCGGGAGCCGCCTACTGGTACGACCGGAGCAACGGCCTACTGCTCCCGCTTCCGAGCGACACGGACGCTTCGAGGTCGGCGGTCCCGGCGGCCGAGGAGGCCTGAGCGCCATCGCTGTGGCTTCGCAGGATGCGGCGGTGATCTTGGGCGTGGATCACCCGGCCGAGCCGTCCGTCCCCAGGAATCGCTCAATCGTGATCTCTGCGACGTGGTCGCTTTCGTAGCGCAGGAACGCCTCGCGCATAGCCTGTACGTTCGATCGGTAGGACTCGTGATCGAGCACATGCTCGATGTGCTGCTCCAACTGTGCCGGGTCTTCCGTGTCCCACTCAGCTGCAACCCCCAGGCCGTGAGATGCGATCCGAGCCGCGACTCCGTCCTGGTCGGTGAGATCGGGCGAGTAGGCGATGATCGGTACGCCCAACGAGATGCACTCGTTGACCGATGTCACGCCGGCATGATTGATCGCCACGTCGGCCAGGGCAAGCACCTCGAGCTGGGGCGCCCACTCCAGAACCGTGACGTTGTCGGGCAGGTCACCGAACTCGGCCCTGCTCGTCTGCCGACCAAGCCCCAGAATCAGGTCCCATTCCGACCGTCGAGCGAAGGTATCAACGATCATGCGGAGGAACGCCAGGTCAGCCCAATACGAGCCCAATGAGCAGTAGACGAGGGGGCGATCTGACCTTCCAGAAACCCGCTGCTCCTTCACCGCCTCCCAACGGGCAAGGGCTTCGCCGGTGACCCTCGGCTCAGCCCGCTCAAGGTCGACCATGGGTCCCACATACTGGAGGTTCGGAGGTGGGACGTGGGGCAGCTCCATCTCGAGCGCGTTGAAGCACACGACGGGGTATCGGGTATAGGTGTACGGCCGCAGCCATTGCCGACGATCGGTCTCATCCCGAAGCGGGAATCCACGCGCCCGCGCGACGGTCTTCAAGTCCGCATAGTGAAACGTGCCGTATCCAATAGGACGGAGGAGGTCTCCGATGCCACCACGACCGACCTTGTGGCGTAGCCGGGCGACGATCCCGCGTACCCGCACCGACCTCCATTCCGACTGCGCCGCTCGCCTGCTTGCTATGCCCTGGTCGGGGATGATCCTCGACCCGGGTGGCGGAAGACCGGGCCGACGGAACACCGAGAACCAGTTCATGGCCAGGACCGTACGAATCCGAAGCGATGCTGTTGCGATGATCGCGTAGTGCATCTCGATGTCGATGATCAACAGGTCCGGATCCAATGCTCCGATGACCCGCTCGATCTCACCGAGTCTGGATGATCGGATTCGAGCCGAGCGCATCATGCGCAACCATCTCGCTGGATTGCGCCGAGATTCCGCCATCGCGTCGTCACGAAGGCTGCGGTCCTCCTCGAGGCGAACGAACGAGAAACCGTTGGCGGCTACCACGTCATCGATATCGGCGTGACTCACATAGGTGATCTGATGACCGGCGCTCTGCAGGCGCCGGCACAGTGCGAGGCTTGCATTGAGGGGACTCATCATTCCGCGCGCAACGAAGACGATTTCAGCCATGACTCACCCAATCCGAGGCGCTGCCTCCCGAGCCGCTCACGCGGTCGCGTCCAGCGCCATGTCTGTCCGGTTGCCGCCACATCATCGATCCCACCTGCGGCCGGACGGGGAGATGCTCGCCTCGGTGCGCGGGGGGGCGCGATACACGCCACGCAGCGCGAGCCATTGAATCACAAACCTCGTCGAGCTGCCTGCAATCAGCCCGATCGACCGCGCATAGGCGCCGGTGAAGCCGGCGGTGAGCCCGCCGGCCAGCAGGAACAGTGACGAGAACCATGCGATTGCCGCAAGCGATCGCTCCCGACCCGCGCCTGCGAGTTCGTCTCCCTGGAGGAACGTCATTGCGGCCACTGCGTTCGCCGCTGCGGTGAGAGCCACCAGCCCGGTGAGGATATAGGCCGATGGGACAATTCCGGCAACCGGGTTGAGGACCCAGTCCCGGCCCACGACCAGCAGATACAGTCCGGCGCCGCTGAGGAGCAGCGTGGTGTAGATCCGGCTTGTGGAACGCGACTGGATGGGGTCCCGGTCAAGCCCGGCGCGGATAGCCCGCGGACCCAACACGGCGGTCAGCCCCGCCGCCAAGACCAGGATGGGTTGAGCGACGATCCGTGCGGACTCTGTGTATCCGAGGTCCTCTGGGCTCGCAAGCCATGAGATGATGACCGCCACCATGAAGCCGGCCAACGCCGGGGCTGCGCCATTGAGGACAAACCAGAAGCCCCTTGTTCCGAGCTCGCGGAACTCGAGTCTCGTAGGAGCCTCCTCACGCAGCTGATGACGTGCAATCCATAGGCCCAGCAACATCGAGGTGGCATTCGCGAGAGCAAGAGCGCCGAACGGCAACCAAGCGAGCGGCACGCCGACTGCAGTGCCGATCCACACGGTTGCGAGCACGACGATGAACTGGGCAGTAGACATCACGGCTGCGATCCAGGACAGTGCCGCGATATGGAGCATCCGGCGAACATGGCTTTGCATGGTCGAGACGACAATCAGCAGTGCCGATGTCACCGCGAGCCCGACGGCGACGGCACCGGACGTGTACGAAAGCGTCAACCCCAGTGCAACAAGGCTCGCCGTTGAGCCGACAAGGCAAGGAGCAATGCCGAGCTTGAGGGACCTCGGCAGCAACGACAATCGCTTCGATTCCGGGAACGAGACGGCTTCGACTTCGGCGGGCGTGAATATCCACTCGTTGGCGATAAGCGAACCCATAACGAACGCTGAGAAGAACAACGCGTAGGCCCCGCGGTCCACGTCGTCGAATCGGACGACGGCCGTGAGTCCGACGATGAAGGTCGCCGCCGATGCAAAGCCGGTATCAACGATTCCGGCAGGCAACCGCCGCTTGACGCTCGAATCCTCAGCCAACGTCCGGCGTGCCTCCTTCGCACGGGGGGCCCCGCACGCTTCCCACGGCACCTGACTCCACCGGGGATCTCAGGATAACGGCCGTAGGGGGTGTAGCACGACCCGCAATGCGAACCCTCAGCTGCCTTCGGGTGTGGCACGCACCAGGGGCGCCACTGCGATACCTCGAAACGCAAAACCTTGGGAGATGTGGGATTCCCAAGGGTTCTCTTCGTAGCGGGGGCAGGATCTGAACCTGCGACCTTCGGGGTATGAGCCTGACAACGCCGCTATCGCCCGTGTCGGGGGGTGCCAGCGAGTCCCGAGAATCGTTTGTTCACATGGCCCCCTGTCCGTCTCGTGCAATCGGGTGACAACCCGTTTCGGGCGGTTCGCCGTCGGTTCGCCGTCAGTGACCACTCCTATCGGCCACTCCTGAAGAAGCCAGGCATGATGCCAGTCTGCCTACGAGAAGACCCCCTCGTCGCCTCCATCCCGTGACCTGTGTACCCATCCGGCCAACCGTCCCGCTGAGCCTCCACCACTTGCGGCATCCATACTCCGTCCGGTGGGCGTGTCCGTTTCAGGCGACGGCATGGCTGCTCGACGAGTTGGCTGATCCGCTGGTTGGACACGCCGAGCGTCCGTGCCGCTTCGATCAGGGTGATCTTGTCCTGCCCGTTCAGTCCGGTGCGGGCGAGGAGTACCTCAGGACGGTCGCCGTG
>CAZCEX010000374.1:0-4820 GCA_964497785.1 uncultured Thermoanaerobaculia bacterium
CTGAATCGCGTAGTTCTGCCCCCGGTCCTCGGGAAAGATCTGCGCCATACAACACAGGTAAAGGCCCGCAACCTCGGTCCTCATCGGTGGGATCCTCTCCCGGTAACCAGGAGTGACCACCGGTTGGGCGTAGTCCGCTCGATAGTGGTGGGCATTGAGGATCCAGGATCGGCTGAACTGGGGATTGATTCGTTGCAGCCCAGGCAGGTAGGTCTGAAGCGCCTCCTCCTTCGACGCCCCGAAAAGCGGGTGGTCGGGGAAGAGGTAGTTCGAGATGTAGAGCAGGTGCGCATTGCCGTAGCGGGTTCGGGGAAGGAAGTTCGTATGCTCGATGAGTCCGCCGAAGGGCATCGAAGCGTCGGCGACACTGAGCCAGTAGTAGGGAGTCAGACTGCGATCCAGCTCGAGCAAGGTGCACAGGGCGCCGGTGGCGCGCAAACCGGCGAGATCTCGCTGCTGCTCTTTCGCAAGGAGGTGCCCAGCAAGTTCAAGGTAGTCCGGCACGGAAACCGCGTTCAGGATCTGATGGGCTGTCGTGGTCCCACGGCTCGAGATGACTGTGAAACCCCCTCCCGGCTCGCGCTCGATGCGCCGGACCTGTTCTTTGCAGCGAATCTCCCCGCCGAGCTTTTTGATGCGGTTCACGAGCTCCTCGACGAGAACTGAGAACGAGCCCTTCAGATATCCGAGCTTCTCCTGGGTCCCCAGGCGCGACCGGGAACGACCGCGCAGCGAGACCTTGCGCCACAGCCAGACCATTGCAACCTCGTCGGCCATGTCCGAGAACTTCTGGCGGAGCAGGGGAGACCAGATTGTGCTCCAGACCTTTTCTCCACAGTGCTCCTGGATCCACTCTGCGGCCGTGACGTGCTCGAACTCGGTGGGGTCGTTGGCGCGCTGGAGCTGTAGTGTGGTCATGGCGAAACGAATCTTGTCCCTGATGCCGAGAGGCGCGAAGCGCAGGAGTGAGATCGGGGTACCGAAATCCCACAATCGGCCGTTGCACCAGATTCCCATGCGAGAGCCCAACCATTCGATGGAATCTTCGAGCCCCAACTCGTAGGCGAGGTCGACATAGGCGGTATCTGCTGTAAACAGGTGGTGATAAAAGACCTCGAGGTTCTCACCGTTGATATTGGTGATTCGGGCGAGGCCGCCAGCTTTCGGCCAGCGTTCAAAAACGATGGGTCGCTTTCCAGCGGCCGCAAGCCTGTATGCCGCCGTCAGTCCGGCCAACCCGGCGCCAATGACAACTACCTTCGGGGAGGTGCTCAGAAGATTACGTTCTCCACGTAGAACTTCTCTGGGGTGGTTTCACCCGCGATGAGGGCTCGCGCCTGCTCATATGACATTCGGAATGTGCCTGCCGCTCGGCCTGAAGTCTCCAGCATCCTGAGCTCGACGGCGCTCGGGGCAACGGTTGGATCGACGTTCATGATGAGAGAATAGGCTTTGGCAACAGTGGTCAATGCGTGGAAGACCTCGCGTTGGCTGTCAGTGACGACCTGCACGAAGAAGATGTCCGGCTGAGTGCCGACGCTCGTGCGAAAGAGGTACAAGCTGTGCTTGTCGAAGACCTCCGAGAATGCGGCCTCGACCCTCGGGTCCTGGTACTTCCGGTCATAAAGCTTGATGCCAGGGGTTGGTACCGGTGTCGGCTCGATTGTCGAGCTGAGCTCAGGGTCGACATCCGATGCGGTGATGTCAGCGTAGGTCCCGAGGGTCATGCGGGGAGTTGGCGTCGGGACGACATCTTCTTCGCGAGTCAGCTCATCGATGAGAAAGGCGTCGCCGAGACCGAGCTTGTTGTACCTCTCGGTTTCGATCAGGTCGATCTGGTCTATCGGATAGGAGGTGACCTGGCCTGTCTTGAGCGTCAAGATCGCCAGATGGCCGTCGATGGCCAAGGGTTCCTGGCAGCGGATGTGCTCGCCGTTCTTGAGGACGACGACATACCCTGAGGCGCTGGCATTCAATGCCAGGACGACGGCGATGATCAGACAAAGAATTATGGAGAATGCTCTCATGGCTCGAACTCCTCTCCCAGCTATTATAGGCGCTTTGGGTCTAAACCTCCCGTTTTGAGCGCAGAAACAGTGCCGGGCGAGGTGCTCTCGGCCTGGAATCCTCCCTGGGACCGCCGAGCTCCAGCTCGGCAACATGGCCTTCATCGATGAATCTGTGCTGGGTGCGCATCGTGAGGTTGACCTGAAAGCCGCAGTTCTCTAGACTTCCGCTCTTATGTTGGAGAGCCTTCAGGATCGTCTGGCACGTGTGACCAAAACCCTTCGCGGTGAAGGTCACCTCACCGAGTACCACATTGACACGGCGCTGCGAGAGATTCGTACTGCCTTGCTCGGCGCCGATGTCAGCGTCGAGGTCGTCGGGCGCTTTGTGGCCAGGGTACGCGAGCGGGCTCTCGGCAAAGAGGTGCTCACCTCGGTCACGCCGGCCCAGTTGGTGACCAAGATCGTTTACGAGGAGTTGCAGACACTTCTCGGCGGAACGACCACGGAGATCTCCTTCAAGGGACACCCTTGCGTCATCATGATGGTTGGCCTCCAGGGCTCGGGAAAAACTACAAACGCCGCAAAAATGGCGCGGTGGATCAAGGACAAGAAGGGGCTCTTTCCCCTCCTGGTCCCGGCGGACACCTCCCGGCCGGCAGCGCGGGAGCAGCTGCTCATCCTCGGCGAAAAGGCCGGCATTCCTACGATTGACAGCCGAGACATGGACGACCCCGAGGAGATTGCCCGCAAGGCGCTCCGCGAGGCCTCGATCAAGGGTTACCAGGTCCTGCTCTTCGACACCGCCGGCCGGCTCCACATCGACGATGAGCTCATGGATCAGCTCGAACGCTTCAAGGCCATCCTGAAGCCCAAGCACATTTTCTTCGTCGCCGACGCCATGACGGGCCAGGATGCCGTGCGTTCGGCGCGTGCCTTCCATGAGCAGCTCGAGATCACCGGCGTGGTGCTCACCAAGCTCGACGGTGACGCCCGTGGCGGTGCAGCCCTTTCGATCTCCGAGGTCGTTGGGCGGCCGATCGTCTTCGCCGGAATCGGCGAAAGAATCGAGGACATCGAGCAGTTCCATCCCGACCGAATGGCCGGCAGGATTCTCGGCATGGGCGATGTGCTGACGCTGGTCGAGAAGGCGCAAGACGTCGTCGACGAGAAAAAGGCCAGGCACCTCGAAGCCAAGATGCGGAAAAACCGCTTCGATCTCGAGGACCTCCGCGATCAGCTCGGCAGCCTCAAGAAGATGGGTCCGCTGAAACAGGTCATGGAAATGATGCCGGGCATGAACAAAATGATGCCCGAAGGTGGAATCAACGAAACACAGGAGAGGCAGCTGAAACGTATGGAGGCGTGTATCGACTCGATGACGCCGAAGGAACGTCGCCACCCCCAGATCCTCAACGGATCGCGCAAGAAACGCATTGCCAAGGGGTCGGGGACAACGGTCGAAGAAATCAATCGCCTCTTGCGGCAATACGGACAAATGCGTAAACTCATGAAGCGTTTGGGGAAGGCCGATCCCAAACAGCTGAAGCGACAGTTGGGAATCGGTTGATAACAGAGGTTGGCGCGGCAGGGCTGCGTCGCCTCGAAGCACATGTACATGAGAGCAGGTCCCGATAGGGGCCGTGCAAGGAGGAATAGCAGATGTTAATGATCCGACTTCGGCGCGGTGGTGCAAAGAAACACCCGATGTATCGCCTGGTAGTCTCCGACTCACACAAGACCCCGCTTTCGACCTACCTCGAGCAGGTTGGCACCTACGATCCGCATTTGGATCCGCCGGTAGTTCACCTCGACCTGGAGAAGATCGATGAGTGGTGCGCCAAGGGCGCCGGAATGTCCGAGACCGTAAAATCCCTGGTCGACAAGGCCCGCAAGCAGAACTAGAAGCTGCAGCAGTTGAGGCGACAAAGGAGTTTCCAGTGAGTGCGATGAAAGATCTGCTTGAAGAGATTGCGAGAGCTCTGGTTGACAACCCCGAAGACGTGCAGGTGGCCGAGGTCGAAGGTGAGCAGACCACCGTGCTCGAGCTGCGAGTGCGCAACGAGGATCTGGGCAAGGTCATCGGCCGCCAGGGCCGAACCGCGCGGGCTATTCGAACGCTTCTGTCCGCTGCAGGAATGAAGATCCAAAAGCGTTTCGTTCTCGAGATCCTCGAGTAGTGACGTCCATGTCCTCACGCCCTGAGACCACTGGGGAGTGGCTCATCGTGGGTCGTGTGACCAAGCCGCACGGCATTCACGGGGGCGTTCTCGCCGAGATCATCACCGACTTCCCTGAGCGTATGGTTGCCGGTCTCGAGGTTGGCCTCGGGACCGAGGACGGTGAGGTCGAGCGGACCATCGGGATCCACGAGGTGCGCTATCACCGCGGACGGTGGCTTTTGTATTTCAAAGACATCCGTCAGCGGGAGGAGGTCGATGACCTCCGCGGAAAGTTCCTGTTCCTTCCCGAACAGGCGCTCGATGAGCTCCCCGAGGGCTACTACTACGAGCATCACCTCGTCGGGCTCGAGTGTCGTTCTCTGGCTGGGGACGTGCTGGGTACCATCACCGGGTTCGAAGAAGGTCCGGGGCAGGTCCGCGCCGTCGTGCGGCGGGACAACCGCGAGTTCCTGGTTCCCTGGGTTCCCGAGATCGTGCGTGAAGTCGACCTCGAGGCGCGCGCCGTAACTCTCGATCCCCCCGCCGGCCTGCTCGACGACGACGCCGAAGACGCCTGAAGCCGCAGGCGAGACGCCCGCTCCTTTCGTAATGGTGGTAGCAGGCGTCCCGCCTGCGAGGGAATCCTGGATCA
>CAZCEX010000375.1:0-4819 GCA_964497785.1 uncultured Thermoanaerobaculia bacterium
GCGTTCAGTCGCGCCCCAACAGAGGTATGAGACCAGTGACGTCCAGCACTGGCTCGACCGGGAGCTCGAGGCCCGCGTCGGCGTCGCGAGCAGGAACGACAAGGCGTTCGAAGCCCAACGCAGCCGCCTCACGGGCTCGTTCGGCGGCGCGGCTGACGGCCCTCACCTCGCCCATCAGGCCTACCTCCCCGAACACCGCAGCGGACGAAGGAAAGGGCCGGTCCGAAGCCGACGACAAGAGCGCGGCGACGACCGCGAGATCAAGCCCGGGCTCTCTCAAGGCCAGGCCCCCGACCAGGTTCACGAAGACGTCCTTGTCGCCGAAGCGAGTCCCCGTGTGGCGCTCGAGCACCGCCAGAAGAAGCGCCAGGCGTGAGCCGTCGAGCCCATGCGCCACCCGCCGTGGAGTCCCAAGCACCGAAGGCGTCACCAACGCCTGAACCTCGACCAACAACGGTGCAGTGCCTTCGAGCGCCACCGCGACCACCGAACCCGCGGCCCCGACCCGCCGATCCTCGAGCAACCACGCCGACGGGTTGACCACTGGCTCCAGGCCGGCGCCGGTCATCGAGAACAGTGCGAGTTCGGAGACCGTTCCGAATCGATTCTTGGTCGCCCGCAAAACGCGCAGATCGTGGCCTGGCTCGCCCTCCAGGGAGAGCACGACATCAACCAGGTGCTCAAGAAGCTTGGGTCCGGCGATGAAACCGTCCTTGGTGACGTGCCCCACCAGTACGACCGGCACCCCTCGCGTCTTGGCGAAACGCTGGAACAAGGCGGCCACCGCCCGGACCTGTGTCGGCGACCCGGCCATGGCCTCGGCCTCGTCCGACACCAGGGTCTGCACAGAGTCGACGACGACCACTCCCGGCTCGATGGATTCGAGGTGCGTAACAACTGCGTTGCACGAGGTTTCGGCATGCAGTAGCAGCTCTGGCCGAATACCATCGATCCGGCGTGCACGCAGCGCGATCTGGCGGGCGGACTCCTCAGCCGAAACGTAGACCGCTGGCCGGTTTTCCGTCGCAAAGGCCGCCGCCACCTGGAGCAGCAGGGTGCTCTTGCCGACCCCCGGCTCGCCGGCGACGAGGATCAGCGAGCCCGGCACGAAACCACCGCCGAGCACACGGTCAACGCCGCCGACGCCCGACTCGACGCGGGGTGTCACTCCGGCTGCAGCCTCGGTGACCGGTATCGGCCCTTCACCGCGAGGCCGCTGCGAATGACCCTTGGTGCGCCGGGGAGCTCGTTCCTTGGGCTGCTCTCGGTAGGTATTCCAGGCCTGACAACCCGGGCACTGGCCGAGCCACTTGCGTGATTCGTGGCCGCAGTCGGTGCAAAAGAAAATGGTCTCTGTAACCAGTGTAGCTCCTCAGAAAGGCTGGTTTTGATCCGGGTGCAGGCTGTCGGCGTTTTCGAATCGAGTGTACTCGTGCTGGAAAACGAGCCGGATGTCCCCGGTTGGGCCGTTGCGTTGCTTGGCGATGATCAGCTCGGCCTCACGTTTGTCGGCCTCGGTGTCGTAGATCGACGGCCGCACGATGAACATGACGACGTCGGCATCCTGCTCGATGCTGCCGCTCTCCCTGAGATCGGACAGCTGTGGGCGCCGGTCGGCGCCCCGCTGCTCGGGCCGCCTGGACAGCTGCGACAGCACCAGCAGCGGTACGCCGAGATTCTTGGCAACGCCCTTGAGCCCACGTGAGATCTCCGACACCTCCTCGGTGCGGTTGGTGAAGCGACGGCCTCCGGACATGAGCTGCAGATAGTCCACCATGACGAGGTCGAGACCATGCTCCTGCTTGAGCCGGCGGGCCTTGGCCGCGACCTCCATGACCGTGATGCCAGGCGTGTCGTCGATCCAGAGGTCGACACCCTTCAGGTTTTCAGCGACCTCGGTGATTTTCGGCCAGTCGGCCTTGGCCAGGTACCCGGTTCTTAAGCGCTGCTGATCGACCCGCGCCTCGGCGGAGAGCAGACGCCGCACGAGCTGCTCCGCCGACATCTCGAGAGAAAAGACCGCCACTTTTTTTCGTGATCGCAGGGCCACGTGAGCACAGATGTTCATCGCCAAGGATGTCTTTCCCATCGACGGCCGCGCTGCCAGGATCACGAGGTCGGTTGGTTGCAGGCCTGAGGTCTTGTCGTTGAGGTCGTAAAAACCGGTGTCGACTCCCGTCAGGGAAGACTGGGTTGCCTGGGCCTTCTCAAGGGTGATGATCTCGCGTTCGGTGAGCTTGGCGATGGGCTCGAGACCGCCACCAATCGCACCCTCGGCGATCTCATAAACAACTTTCTGGGCCTGCTCAACTGCCGACTTGGCTTCTCCTGAGTCGACGGCACAGACGTCGAGAATCGACCGCGCCGCGTGCATGAGCCGGCGTTTCACCGCCTTGTCGAGCACGATATCTGCATAGTGGCCGACGTTGGCGATGTCGGGAAGCGCATCGACCAGCGCCGACACCGCGACCGCCCCGCCCACCCGCTCGAGCAACCCCTCCTCGCGCAGGTGGTTGGTCACCGTGAGTAGGTCGACAGCACGTCCCTTCTGCTGCAAACCCAGGCACGCGCCGTAGACGATGCGGTGCTGGTCAAGATAGAAGTCCTGCTCTTCCAGACGTTCCATGACCGACAGCAGGGCGACGGGATCGATGAGGATCGCACCAAGGACGGCTCGCTCGGCCTCGAGGTCAGCCGGCGGGCGGTCACCGGATGGCGCCGACGAAAAGGGTGGGGCGTTGACTGCCATGGGTGGATTATCCTACCCCAGATCGGGCCCACGAGGAATCGCTATCGACCCATCCTCCGCGTCCCGATCATGTAAATCTGAATCGAATGCACTCCCGGCAAAGAAAACGCTGTTGCCCTCTCAGTCGCCGTTGGGCGTAATTGCCGTCTCGCCGACGGCATCACTCCAGGAGTTGCAGGTACCCACCTCGAAACCGTCCACGAACAGTGGCCCGCTCGGGGCGCATGGGCTGGAGCCTTCGATACGGACGTCGTCGATGTTCCAACCGCAATACTGCCAGGCATTGTCCGATGCACCGTAGGTCCACTGCAGGCGCACATTGGAGTGCCCCGCCGCAGCCGCCATGTCGATGCGGTGTTGAGACCAGGAAGAATCATTGACGTCTTCGGCGTCGTTCTCCCACAAGACCGTCGTCCACGGTCCACCATCCAAGGACATGCGGATACGGGCGTTGTCGTAGGTGTCTCCCTCAACGCCCAACCAACGCCAGAACGAAAGCTGCACTGCGGTCGCGGCACTGAGGTCGATGGACGGGGTCGTCAGGGTTAGCTGGTTGTCCGTCGCGCTTGCCGGGGCATCGCCATTGAGGTTCACGCCGTAGACGAAATCCCCGGTATGACCAGACGTCGGGTCGGGGCCACCGTACGAGTCCTGACCCTGACCGGTCGGCTGACCAAATGACCAGCCCGCCGCCGCCGAGAAGCCACCGTTGTCGACCGTCCACCCGGGGTCGGTGTCGAAGTCCTCCCCGAAGTAAACCGTCCACCCCATCGTCTCCTCCGAGTACCAGGCGCCACCGTTGTCGGCGATTGTCGTATTGCCGACGCTGTCAACCGACTCGACCTCGAAGTAGATCGTCGCGCACGGGTCGAGATCTGGGACGGTCAGGGTATGCGTGCCGGACACCAGACCGGCATCGGACACAACATTGACCGGGGGAGTCGTCATGCCCCAGCGGATCACCGTGGTTCCGGGCTCATCGGTGACGAACGAGATCGTCATCGACTCGTGGTCGGCGGTTGCTCCGACTGCGGTCACGTTCGGCGACGAACAGTCGATCACCGCCGTCGCGGTCTTGACCTCAGAACCGGCGCCAGTGTCTTCGTCCAGATAGTCCACTGTCAACGTTTCGCCGTCACCCACGATGAGATCGAAGCCGAGGGCTACCATGCCTTCGTAGAATCCGCTTTCCAGGTCGGTTTCGCTCAAGGTCACATCGATCGAATCCGAGCCGTTGCTGACCGTCACGACGACGGTGTCCGCCGCACCGGGAACGACGTCCACTACGTTGGCGTCGGCGACCCTGATGAGAACGACCGACAAACACGAGTAAACCCCCGCATCGAGGACCACACGCCCGTCTGCCTGCGCCGACAGCTCGAAAGACTGCGGCAGCAGGTTGTGGCCGTGGATGTGGCAGTGGGTGGGATCTCCAGTCACTGCCGCATGTACAACGCCCGACGCATCGATGAGGCCGGAGCCTACCGACTGGATACCGCCCGCTTCGGTGTAGAAGTTGACGATGGCGCCGTTGGCCTTGGCAAATGCGCCGCCACCGACCTTGACGGTGAGCGACGCGACCCCGCCGACAACGGCGAAATCATCCGGGGGGTCTATCGGCATCGCCGCGACGGTTCGCGGCCACATCACGACCGATCCAAAGAGGGTGGACTGCTCCATGAACCTCGTGCCCTCGGATGAGTTCGAATCTTCATTCAGCGTAAAGCATGCCTCTTTGCCGGCGACGTGCTGTGCACCCGTGACAAACGCCGTCTCCAGTCGAATCGAGTCGACGACACCGCGTTGGGCGTCGCACGGCGGAACCCATGACTCGTTGGTCGTCGCCGCCTCGAAAGAAACCGCGCCGCCGCCGTCCCTCTTGAGCCACGCCTCGGCAAAGCAGTCGCCGCCGGAACGGTCGAAACGGCCGTTGACGCAGGCCACGTCCCAGATGACCGGCAGCATCTCGCCATTGGTCAGAGTATTGACATTGCTGACCGAGAACCCGGAGGTTCCCCAGCTCGTGTCGGACCCGTGGCCGATGTAGAAACCGAGGCTGTGGCCGAGCTC
>CAZCEX010000376.1:0-4819 GCA_964497785.1 uncultured Thermoanaerobaculia bacterium
GACACCTATTCAGTAATTCCCTACGAAGGGGAGATCGCGACCGACTTCACGGGCACGAAGTTTGCGGTCCCCCTGACCGGCAGTAACGCCGAAACGGTCATCGTGACCATGAACGGCGACGGCAGCAACCCTGTGGTCATCCAGGACGTTCGTGACGGTGCGTTCCACGGGCCGGCGATGTCGGGCGATGGAACGAAGATCGTATACTCGCGAGGGGACACCACCGATCCGGCAGACACCGGCATCTTCGTCACCGGTCTCGGGCTGCCCCAGAGCCCGGTCCGGGTCGAGCCCTTGAGTGGTTATTGGGGTGTTACCCCAGAGATCTCCTCGGACGGCGGCAGCGTCGTCTACAACTTCGACCTCGGCGGCGGCAGCAGCCCGGCAATTCGGTGGGCTAATGCAGCGGGTACGAGCCGCCTTCCCATCACCCACCCGACGGTTACCGCGACGGGCACGAGGGCCATGGTCGTCACCGGCGGCCAGACAATCCTCATGATGGCGACCACCAGCCGTGCGGGATACTCGGAGCTGACACGCTTTGACTTTTCTTCGACGCCGTTCGCAGGCATGCCCGAGGTCGATGCGGTATCGGGCAGCCCCGACATGTCGATCGGCATCGGTGCGGGGGCCCACACTTTCTACTACTCGACATCTGGCGCCGGTCTCAGGGAGATGTACTCGTGGCCCTTCACGGACGACCCGGCTTGGCTCACCTTCGACGGTTTCTGGGGTTTCGACAGGAATGGCTACCTCTATGACAACGGCGGTGGCGATGACGTGACGGCCGGCGACGGTATCTTCACCGACGGCGGGGTCTACCTCACCCAGGCGCCCCCGGATGGGCTGGAGTTCTTCACGGTCCGCGCCGGTGTGGCGACGGACAACGGCACAGCCGCCTTCGCCGACTACCTGTGCTCTTTTGGCGACAAATATGACGAGATCTTCAGCGACGGCTTCGAGTCCGGCAATATATCAGTCTGGCATTAGCTGAAAGAGGTGATGATCACGCTCCCGATCCCTTGGGCCGGGAGTTTTTTTGTTCAGGGCGAAGCCTCTCCCGTCGAGTCAGGTTGATCGTGGTACCGATCAGAAAGCCATATAGGGCATTTGAACCGCAAAGACGCAAAGGGCGCAAAGATCATTATTATAGAGTCATTTATGATTTTTCTTTGCGTACTTCGCGTCTTCGCGGTTCATTTTTTTGGCTGCGCGGTCGTCCTGTCTACCTCCTCGGCTATTGCATCGACGATTTCGGCAAGCTCGAGGTCGCCGACCCACTGGCGGCCGTTGATGAAGAGAGTCGGCGTCTCCTCGACGCCGTTGGCGAGCCCCTCCTTCTTGCTGGCTACCAACTCCATCCGTGTCTGGGGGGCAGCCACGAGATCGACGAAGGTCTGCGGATCGAGGCCAACGGCCGCTGCCCACTCGACCTGTAGCTCCGGGTTGTACTCGTCAAAGTGCAGATAGGCCTGCAGCATGAAAGGCCAGAACGAGTCCAGGGCCACGGCGGCTGCAAAGCCGAGCCCCGCTGTCGTGGAGCCTTCATGCCCTTTGATGGGGAAGATGCGGAAGATGAGGCGAACCTGTTGTTTCAGCTCACCGTCGACGACGATTTCATGAAGAGCAGGGATGAGCTTGCTGCAGTAGGGGCAGCGGGCGCAGGCGTAGATGACGACGGTGACCGGCGCGTCGACAGGTCCAACGGAAGGTGCGCCCTCGGTAGTCACCTCGGCGATCGCCCCACCACCCATCATGCTGCGCGCCCGGCGCGAGAGGCCGCGCCGGATACGCCCCTCGTCCTGGCCGTCCGCTACCCGCCGACAGACGTTTTCTGCGAGACGGACCGCGAGGGCGCAGGTCGGTGTGACCTCCAGGCAGTGACTGATCGTATCGTCGCAGCACTCGTAGAGATACTCGCTGCTCATGATGCGTTCGGCGAGGCGCCGTTGGCCCCCGGAGAGACTGTCGCAACCTGGGGTCTGGGCGGTCGCCAGGCCGGCGCCGGCAACCACCCACAGCAGTAGGATCACTGTTCGTCTCAATCAAACCTCCGTCGCAGCCAGTGGTCGAGCCCGAGGCGGCCGCGGTCGAATACGAGCACGAATAATGCCAGCCCGAGCCACCCGAGGTCTCGAACGACGGTGAGCCACGAGATCGGGTCCATCTCCGCACCCTGGGAGGCAAAGCAGCCGCAGGACATGTCCAGCCCGCGGCCGAGGGCGATGACCAGGGCGACCATGAAGAACACCATCATCCCGGCCACGAGCAGAGCGGCGGCGCGCACCCGCCAGCCGGCGAGCAGCATGCTCCCGGCGCCGAGTTCCACCCACGGCAAGGTAATCGCCGCCAGGTTGACAAGGACGAGAGGCAGGATGTCGTACGTGGCAATGTCGATCGCGAATGCCCTCGGGTCGGTGATCTTGTGCAGACACGCGCCGATGAAGAGCAGGCCCAGGTACCACCGTGCCGGCACCGAGACCCATGACGCGACCCTTGTCGCGTGACCCGGAGAGCGGAGCCGGCCGGCCTGCATCATGGGGAAAGTCCGTCGAGCAGAGCCGGCGCGCCGCCTTCGACGAAGCCGACGTTCTTGATGCCTCGGCCGGAGATCTCCTTGCCCAGGTGTTCACCGCTGTCGGGTCGGCCGCCGTCCCCGTAGACCACGACTCGTGTGGCCCGACTCGAAGCGATCAGTTCGGCGAGCTCCTGCAGATGGGTATCCGGCACCGGGTCGAGCCAGTCGTACGGCAGGTTGAACGAACCGGGCAGGTGGTTGTATTCGTAATCGGATTTTGGCCGCGCATCCACCAGGAAGGTGCGGCTGGCGCCGATTCCAGGATCATCGGGTTTGAGTGCCTGCACCGGACCACCCGGCTCCGGACACGGTACGAGGGTCTGATATGGGGTGTGTGCCACCAGGGTAAGGCCGTTGATGCGCAGGGCGTTGAACGTCAGTGCCACCACCGAACAGAGAGCGATTGTGAGCGCTGCTTCGCCCAACGTGCGGGGCAGGTTCTGCCGGCGCGTTCTCCCGCCATCTTCGACCTGCGTACCGGCCATCAGGGTGTGACCCCACAGCTCGAACCGCGGCGCAGCTCTTCGTCGCGGCGCAGCAGGTCGAGGACACGCTCTTCGTGCACACCACCCTCGTGTCCGATGCCCCAATCCAGAGGCACGTGATCATCATCGGAGTCCGTTCGTGGGCCCCACGGCTCTGCGGCGAAGGTCCAGCGAAGCCAGGCGACCACGCGCCACTCGCTGTAGCTGAAGTCGAAGCCCGGCGTTTCATCCGCTGTGCTGTCACGGCGCGTGTAGCGCAGTTCGAGGCTGGGGAGCAGATTGCCTTGCGGTGGCGCCGAAACGGTGGCGCCGAAACGCCCGAGCAGGTCCCGTCGTTTCTCCTCGGTGCCGAAGACGATACGTCCCTCTGCACCGCCGGAGTGCGGGTAGTCGTCCCAGACACCAGAGACCGCGAAGCGAAGTCCGGCGCCGCCCCCGAGCGGCACGTTGGCGGAGGCAACGGCCGACAGTCCGACCTGGTCGTAGGCCTGAGACTCGGCGTCGGCAAGCCTGAGGGTGGCCCCGGCGATGATAGGGACTTGGCGTGTCAGACGCAGCGTGCCGCCATACCCGACATCGGCCTCCCAGCGGGTGCGGCGGGAATCCTGGTAGGTGCGACGGCCTCCACCGGCGAACAGCACGCGTCCGGCCACCCACTCGAGCTCGGCCTCAAACCGGTGGGCCTCGGAGTAGAGTGCAGGATGCTGGTTCAGGTAGAGCCGTTCGAACCGGTAGCCAAATGCGGTACGTCGCCGGTCTTTGTTTATCAGGGCGCCAAGGCGCAGCCCGCCCTGGAACGAGCTCAGGTCGTTGTAATCGTGGGCGGCGATGCCGGTGCCGAGCAGCTCGAGATCGATCGCGGGTCGCACAGCCCCTTTGGAGGGCGGGGCGAAACGACTGCGGAGCTCGAGCGATCCGAGTGCGCTGGGTCCCCCCGAAGTGCCGGGGTCGGTAGGCGACCCCGCGAGGGCATTTGAGGTCTGACCGAATGCCAGGTCCATGCTTCCCGTAAATGACTGCAGCCACCACGGATCAGCGCTCGAGCGCAGGGAGACCCAGACGCGGCGGTCCTCGGGCCAGAGCGTTTTGATGTCGGCCAGCCGGGTCAGAGAGGTCTCGTCGCCGGTCATTTCACCGGCCAACCTGAGCTGGGCTGTGTTGAGCAGCTGCCATCTCGCCTTCTGCGGGTCGTGCTCTGGCGCCAACCGGGGTTCGAGGACGTTGCCCACCAGATCGGGGTCGCCCTGGCGCAGGTGTACGGTGGCGAGCCACATTCGAAAATCGACGTCCTCGGGCCATCGGCCCACCGCTTCTTTGAGAATGCGCTCGGCCCAGAACAGATTGTCCTCGAGCAGGTAGGCACGGGCCAGTAGCAGTACGAGCCGGTGGTCGTCCGGGTAGCGCTGAATGGCATCCTTGAGCCCTTCGGCGGCGGTTCGGATCTCGCCTCGCTCGATCCGTTCGGAGGCTGTGCTTTGTTCGCAGACCAAGTCGCATTGGGCCGGTGGGATATCGGCCATAACAATTCCTGCGGCGAGAAGAATCTCGAGCAATGACTTCAACCTCCCAGGCCAGGCTAGCACTGTTTTTGATACGCGATTTCAGAGGTGAATAATTGCTCAAAAGGGCCACTCTTCAAGCACAGGCGACGTGGGAAGGTCTCTTTGAGAGAACTCTGATACTGATGAGCTGACAACGCCCACGGAAAGGACTAGACTGCCTTGCCGGGTTGCGGCAAATGAAAAATCCCGGGGGT
>CAZCEX010000377.1:0-4804 GCA_964497785.1 uncultured Thermoanaerobaculia bacterium
GTATTTATGGCTTAATTATACCATCACCTTATCAAGGGGGATACCCATGTTGGTGAAATGCGCCCCTGACCTCGTCGTCGGCGGGCGTAAGATGAGATCTGAGATGCTCAGGTTTGGTGTGTTTACGAGTTTCGGTGTTGCCGGGAGGGGATGAAATGAAGTTGTTCTGCATCAGTGGTTGTGTGGCCCTGCTCGTGCTCACGTCACTCGCCGTTGGGGCCGAATCGCCGAACCGGTACGTGGACCCATTCATCGGCACCGATGACATGGGCCACACATTCCCGGGTGCGACCGTTCCTTTCGGTTTTGTTCAGCTGAGCCCGCAGACCGATCTGGCGCCATACAGCTACGGTGAGGGCTACAACCCGGACGCCTATCGCTACTGCTCGGGTTACCAGTACGGCGACCGGACGATCGTCGGTTTTGCCCACACGCATTTCAGTGGCACCGGACACTCGGACCTGGGCGACATTCTTGTGATGCCCACCGTCGGTGAGTTGCAGCTCGATCCCGGTAGCAAAGACGTGCCCGAGTCGGGCTATCGCTCCCGCTTCTCCCACGAAAAGGAATCGGCGGAACCGGGCGCCTACCAGGTCACACTCCAGGACTACGGCATCGAGGCCGAGCTGACGGCAACTGAAAGGGTGGGCGTGCACCGTTACACCTTTCCCGAAAGTGAAGCGGCCCACTTGATCCTCGACCTCACGGCAAACATCTACGATTACCCGGGCAAGACGGTGTGGGCGTCGGTACGGATGGAGAATGACCGGCTCTTGACCGGCTATCGACAGACAACGGGATGGGCGCGTTCTCGGTTCCTCTATTTCGCGATCCAGTTCAGCAAGCCAGTGGCTTCATACGGCCTGCGCAACGAAGAAAAGACCGCCTACCGCGATTTTTGGCGTCGTTTCGACCAGGATCTCGATTTCCCTGAAAGGGCCGGCCGACAGGTCAAGTGTCACTTTGACTGGCAAACCTCAGCGGGCGAGCAGATCGTGATCAAGGTCGCCCTCTCGAGCGTCAGCACGGCCGGCGCCGTCGCCAACCTCGAGGCCGAGGCGCCGGGCTGGGATTTCGACAATATTCGGGATCAGGCGCGAGCGTGGTGGACACAGGAACTGTCACTCGTCAATGTGGAGGCGGATCCGATTGTGCTCGGCAACTTCTACACGGCGCTCTACCACGCCAGCATGGCGCCGGTTGTCTTCTCCGATGTCGACGGACGCTATCGAGGCCTCGACGGCAACGTACATATGGCCGAAGAGTTCACGAACTACTCGACCTTCTCCTTGTGGGATACCTACCGGGCCCAACACCCACTGCTGACCATCCTGCAGCCGAAACGCACGGTCGATATGGTGCAATCGCTGCTCGTGCACCAACAGCAGAGCGTGCACGGCGTGCTTCCGGTGTGGTCCCACCACGCCAACGAGAACTGGTGCATGATCGGGTACCACGCAGTCTCAGTGATCGCCGACGCGTTTCTCAAAGGTCTGCGTGGCTTCGGCGCCGACCAGGCCCTCGAAGCGATGGTGGCGAGCGCCAATTTCGACCGTTTTGACGGGATTGGTGAGTATCGAGAGCTGGGCTGGGTGCCGGCCGATCGTCACTCGAACTCTGCGTCGAAAACGCTCGAATATGCATACGATGACTGGGCGATCGCCCGAATGGCCGAGGCTATGGGCCGCAGTGAGGTCGCGCGAGCTTTCGATCGCCGTGCGGCCTCATGGCGAAATCTGCACGACCCTGAAACCGGTTTCCTGCGGGCGCGCAACGCCGACGGGTCATTTCCGGCAGACTTCGATGCCATGGCGACCCACGGTCAAGGCTACATCGAAGGCAATGCATGGAACTACTCACTGTATGTACCACACGATGTGGCTGGGTTCATGGACCTCCTCGGCGGGCCGGATGCGCTGGTCGAATGGCTCGACGGACTTTTTGTGATGGAGATCGACGACGAGAGCATCGCCCACAACGAAGACATCACCCGAGCAGGGCTCATGGGCAACTACGTGCATGGCAACGAGCCCAGCCACCACGTGCCCTACATGTACTGTTACGCGGGTCAGCCCTGGAAGACCCAGGCCCGGGTGCGGAAGATCATGCGTGAGATGTACCGGCCCGAGCCCGACGGTCTGAGCGGCAACGACGACTGCGGTCAGATGTCGGCGTGGTATGCCTTTTCAGCCCTCGGCTTTTACCCGGTGGCGCCGGGCAGCAATCAGTACGTTCTCGGTAGCCCGGCTGTCAGGCAGGCGGAGATCGACTTGGGGGATGGCAAGAGCTTCGTCGTCGTCGCAGAGAATCAGGCGCCGGAGAATGTGTACGTGCGCAGTGTGCGGCTCAACGGTACCCCGCTCGAACGGTGTTACATCACCCACGATGAACTCGTGGCGGGAGGGGAGCTGCGGTTCGTGATGAGCGACCAGCCCAATCGCGAGTGGGCCGCTTCGGCCGAGGCGAGACCCTATTCGATGTCGCGGTGAGAAAAATCGGCGGTTCGAATGACAACCCGCCTTCAATTCAGGTATCAGCTGCGCCAGCACCAGGAAACACGATTGAACAGGAGGTGACAGAGGAAAGAAAGAACCTCTGCGATCTCTGCGTGCTCCTGTTCAGAATGCCTTGGTGTTCTTCGTATCAGTCGCGGCTGCTCCGTTTGCCTTTTGAACCGGCAAAGAAGTCCTCGAGCACGAGCAGATCGGAGGCGAGATCGCCGGACGGTTCGAGCGGCGGTCCAAATCGCACGAGCTTCTTCGAATAATCCGGGGTTACCGGAATGATGGGAACCCCTGCCTTCAAGGCAATACGATAAAAACCTGTTTTCCAGCGCGTGACCTGGCTTCTCGTGCCTTCCGGAGAAAGGGCGAGCAGGAGTTTCTCCGAGTGTTGGAATCTCTCCGCGACCTGAGTCACCACGTCGATCGCAGCTTCTCGATCTACCGGTATCCCGCCCAACCAACCCATCAGAACGCCCAACGGCCAGTCGAAGACTGTGTGCTTGCCGAGGAACGAGACCCGCAGGCCCATCGCGAGAATGGTCGAGATTCCGACCAGAAAATCCCAGTTTGAAGTGTGCGGCACAACAATGAATACGGCCTTCGGGAGGTTCGGGAACCCCCCCTCGAACCGCCAACCAGTCACACGAAGACCGAACCGGGCGACGAACCGCACCAGGCGGTTCCATCTGCGAGGGACCGCTTCGCCGACCTCGGGGAGTGCTCTCGAATCTGCCAAACCGAATTGAGTTTAACCTACGCTTGATATCGGGGTCCGGATTGTGGTTCATGGTCCACAGTTCACCTGGAACCAGTCCGCCGGCGACGCCGAAGCGACGTTCGAGCGCGCCTTATTCTTCGTCTTCTTCTGAGCGTTCTCGATGGCTTTGCTGACCATTTTGTGGCTGACCTCCTCGTCGGCCCCGAGCCCGAGGGCGGTCATCGTCGTGCGCAGGTGTTCGCCGGCGAATCTCCTGATGAGCTCGTCTTCGAGCGAAAGGAAGAAACGAACTCGAGCGGAGTAGGGGAGGCCGGTTGCCGCCTGACAGATGCTGTCGTCAAAATCTCGGATCGGGTGCCGTTCGGCGACGAGCAACGAGGCCTCACCGTCGAAAGCCGAAGTTGCGGTCGTGCTCAAGCCGGCGAGCTGACTGGCGAGTGCGAGTACGACGGCTCCTGCCCGAGGGTTCGCCAGCGCATCGAGCACGTCGAGCGCTCTCGCGGTCCCGTCGATCCCGAGGCGAGGGGCGAGGGCGGCCACAATCTCGCGTTGGGTGCTTTCGAAGTGGGCGAGCACGACGACCGGGCCCCGAGACGAGTGGTTTTCGACATCTCGCTCCAACGCTTCGAGCTTGGCCGAAGTGGTCTGCCAGAGCCCATCGGGTTCGGGCTTGAGATTCGAATGACCCTTGAAGCGACTGAGGAATCCCATGGCCCACGCTCCTTCCTATGACAAACCGTTCCTGGGCGCGATCATCGCGGCGGGACGCCTGCGGCCACAAATGTGCTTCGTTATTGTGGCGGCGGGCGTCCCGCCCGCCATCGGTGTTGAGACCCAAAGGTTACCAGCTCCTGTTGTGGTTCCCGATTTATCGGTTCGCGAGGGCCCATATGGAGAAATCAACCTGCTGCGAACTCAGGACGTCACAACGGGAGGAAACGGATTCTCGATCGTAGTCGATAGCCGGAGCCATTATTGGTCGATGACGATGAGGACCAGGGCCGAAGTTACTCGACCGCTCGCAGCGCCTCGAGAGTCTCCTCGGGCTCCGGCCGCCGGGTGTAGTCGGGATCGGTGTGGGCGAATCGCACCACGCCTTGCTGGTCGATGACGTAGCCGGCGGGTAGGGCCAGGGTCCAGCTGTCGTCGCCGTTGTCGGCTGGCAGGTCCAGCCCGAACTGCTGATAGATCTTCTTGAGGTCTTCAGGAAGGGCCCACTTGAGCCCGAACGCGGCGGCGACCTCGTTGCCCGGGTCACGCAGGATCTCGAATTTGAGCCGGAGCTTCTCTCTCAGAATGCGGTTCTTCTCGACGAGCTGAGGTGAGATGGCGATCAGTGTGCCGCCGGCCTCGGTGATTTGTGTATGCAGTGCGTTCAGAGCTGCCAGCTCTGCATTGCAGTATGGTCACCAATCGCCGCGGAAGAAGGTGAGAACGACAGGTCCTGTCGTGCGCAATTCAGACAGGGTCACCGCCTGACCTCGGCTGTCTTCGAGAGTAAAGTCCGGCGCCTGCTGCCCCTCTCCGACGACACCATCCATGATGCCCGACGCCCTGAGGTCGTCGGTGGCGCGGTGCATGA
>CAZCEX010000378.1:0-4791 GCA_964497785.1 uncultured Thermoanaerobaculia bacterium
GTGGCGCAGGGGTTATGGACGTGCAAGCCGGGCTCTGAGTCTCCGAGCCTGTTATCCTCGAATGACGATGATTCAACACCAGAAACAACCGTGGTTCAAGCAACTCCACTGGCAGGTCCTGCTCGCTCTCGTGCTCGGCACGGCGTTCGGCGTCATGGCGCCGATTCAGGCCGAGGGTCTTGGTTTTCTCGGAGATCTTTTCCTTCGTCTGCTCAAAATGGTCATCATTCCCCTCATCTTCACCTCGCTCGTCGACGGGGTCGCGAGTCTCGGGGACGCCCGCAGCGTCGGCCGGATCGGCATTCGCACGATGCTGTACTACACCTGCAGCACCACCCTCGCGATCGTCGTCGGCATGACTGTCGTGAACATCATCAAGCCGGGCGTTGGGCTCGATCTCGGGTCGACCGCTGTGCTGCCGGAGGGATTCACCACCAGCGGTCAGAGCCTGCCCGAGTTCCTCCTGCGCATGGTGCCGGACAACATCGTGGCATCGATGGCCGCGGGGGCGGTACTCCCGGTGATCCTCTTCGCCATGCTCTTCGGCCTCGTGCTCGCCAAGTTGAACGGCGACGGGCCCGCCGCCGTACACAAGGTTGTGAAGGGTACTCTCGAGGTGATCCAGACGCTGACGCTGGCGATCGTGAAGCTGGCCCCGATCGGGATCTTTGCCCTGCTGGCGCGAGAGGTCGCGCGTTCAGGCATTGAGATCTTCCGCGAGCTGGGGTGGTATTTCGCCACTGTCGGCCTCGGCCTGGGAGTGCACGCCGCCGTTACCCTGCCAATCTTGCTCATGCTGTTCGCGCGCAGGTCGCCACTGAGGTACTTTCGTGCCGGTGCCCCGGCCCTCGCGACGGCGTTTTCGACTGCGTCGTCATCCGCAACCCTGCCCCTGACGATGGACTGCGCCGAGCACAGAGCCGGGCTGCCCAAGCCCGTCGTCAGCTTCGTTCTGCCCCTGGGGGCTACCGTGAATATGGATGGCACTGCGCTCTACGAAGCGGTAGCGGCCTTGACGATCGCGCAGATGTACGGTGTGGCCCTCAATGCGCCGCAGCAGGCAGTCGTTCTGTTGACGGCTCTACTGGCTTCGGTCGGAGCGGCGGGAATCCCGATGGCGGGCCTGGTGATGCTGGTTGTGGTGCTCGAAGCTGTCGGTCTGCCGCTCGAGGGCATCGCGACCATCATCGCCGTCGACAGGGTACTCGACATGTTGCGAACCGCTACCAATGTGTGGAGCGACCTCGTGGGCACCGCCGTGGTCTCGCGGTTCGAAGGGCTGAAAGTATGGAGTGCATCATGAAACATATCGGTCTGTTTCTGGCGGTTGTTCTGGCATCAAGTGGTGTGTCCGTCGCGACGACTCCGCTCGTCCTGACCCTGCAACACGAGCTGCGGATCGAAGAAGCCCTCGTCGAAGGAGAGATGGCGCAGTTCGAACGAGAGAGGGCGAGGTTTGGTGAGGCGTGGGTGCGGGTCGAGCGCGGAGCTGCCGATTTCATCAAGGCGACCGCTGAAGGGGAAAGCCACGCGAGTCTTCTCCTGCGTGATGAGGACCTCCGGCTCGCAGAAGGAGAGCTCCTGACGGGGCTCATGGAGGTCCAACGTCTCCGGCGTTCCATTCTCGAGGGGGCGGCTCGAATCGAAGCGACCAGGGCCGAGTTGGAAAGTGTTCTCGGCCGGGGGCGTGGCGGTGCGGATCCTCTCTCCGGCACCTGGGCCATGGTCTGGGAACCGGGGGGACAGGAAGGACTGCTCAACCTCATCCTCGACGGGACCCTGGTGCAGGGAACCTATGTCATGGATGGCGGTTGGACGGGGTCGATGCGGGGGTCTCTGGTCAATGGGCGCGTGCGACTCGAGAGGATCGACGCTCAGCTCGGCTTTGCTGCTATCTACTATGCTGATCTGCAGCTCGACGGCGGCACTCCCCGCCTGGTCGGCAAGTGGGAGGCCACTCAGCTAGCGACCGGACTCCCGTCGGCGGGCGGCTGGGTCGCCGAGCGTATCGACGAGAGCTTGGATCCCTAGTCCCGGATTCCAGAATCGGCGTGGCCGGGTCAGCAAACAGCAGCAGCAACTCAGAGTGACAACTTTTCGTCAGGACTTGACCTGCTTGACGACTGTTCTGGTGGGAGCAGGCGTCCCGCCTGCGGAGAGAAACCTCGACCGGCGCCGTACGCTGCAACTGCAACTGCAACTGCAACTGCAACTGCAACTGCGGCTGCCCCTGCTCCTGTCGCTGGATGCCGCCCCGACCCACCGGAGGCCTCAACACGGAATGAAAACGTCTCACCAGGACTTGACCGTGGTGCGTTTCCTCAGATTCGGTTTCTGTCGAATGCTATGATTCGTTGTTGAGGCCGCCGTAAAGGCGGGTTGGAGTTTGAATGATCAAGAATCCATGGTTCACATTGTTGGTGGGATTGATGATTGGGCTGACGCTGGGGTATGTCCTGGCCGAAAGGCAACCGGTTCCGCCCGCAAAAGCTCTTGTGGGCGCAGCGCCCGCCGCGTCGGGGTCTTTCCCCGAGGGACACCCACCGGTGGCCGCTGACTCCGCCGATACAGGCGCTTCTGAGGTCGAACGGCAAGCTGAAGAGATTCGGGGTCTTTTGGTCCAGAGCCCGGGCGACTTCGGGCTCACGGTTGCACTCGGCAATCTGTATTTTGACGCCCAGCGCTGGGAGGAGTCCCGGATGTGGTATGAGCAGGCACTCGAGATCCAGGGCGACGACCCCAATGTGATGACCGACCTCGCAGTGGCCTATCGAAACCTCAAGCGACCCGAAAGATCGCTCGAGATCCTCGACAGCGTCGTTGCAGCGGCGCCGGATCACTGGCAGGCCTGGTACAACCGGGTGGTGGTATTGCACTTTGACTTGCACGACCATGACGAGGCGGTTCGGACTCTCGAGGTCCTTGAAGGTCTCGCCGAGAGCAACCCGCAAATCCCGGATCTGAGTGCGGTCGCCGAGCAGGTGAGACACTGAGCATCAACATGCAGCGGATTCTTTTCTTCGTTCTTGTTCTCTTCGTTGCTTGGAAGGTCCTGGCGGCGTGGGGAAAACGCCTGACAAAGGGAGGCGCCGGGGCAGAGGACTTCAGCCGTTTCTCGGCCAAAAGCCGGGATCGGAGAAGGCGGATGCGTGAGGTCAAGCCAGTCGCTCGGGAGCTCGTAGCCTGCTCGACGTGCGGGACTCACGTTCCACCGGATCGTGTGGTGACGGGCGCAAATGGGCAGTCCTTCTGCAGCACGGAATGCGCCGCTGAGCAAGAGTCCGGGTGATCGACGAGACGCAACCCGGTCTGTTTGAAGCCTCCGCCTCGGGCTCGCCTCTGGCCGAGCGCATGCGGCCGCGAATACTCGACGAGGTGCTCGGTCACGATGCGCTTGTCGGATCGAACGGCTTGCTGCGCCGGTTCATCAACCGTGGAGAAATCCCTTCCATGGTTTTCTGGGGACCACCCGGAAGTGGGAAAACGACCCTCGCCCGTCTGCTCGCCGCCGCAGTCGAGGCCGAGATGGTTGCCTTTTCCGCCGTTCTTTCCGGCGTCAAAGAGGCGCGTGCGGTCATGGCGGAGGCCCGGCGGCGGCGTCAGATGGAGGGACGCACCACGATCCTCTTCGTCGACGAGATCCACCGCTTCAACCGCGCCCAACAAGATGCTTTTCTCCCCTACGTCGAGGCTGGCGACGTCGTATTGATCGGTGCGACCACCGAGAACCCGTCGTTCGAGCTCAATCGTGCCTTGCTGTCACGGTTGAAGGTCTACATTCTCGATCCTCTTGGCGATGAGACCCTGCTCGAGCTCTTGGGACGGGCCCTCGGGGACGCCGAACGGGGCCTTGGTGATGCGGGTCTAGCCGTCACCGATGACGCGCTCACCACAATCGTGCGAATGGCCGGAGGTGACGCAAGACAGGCGCTGACGCTGCTCGAGATGACGGTTGCGGCTACGGACGAAGGGGAAATCACGGCGACCTCTGTATGTACCGTCGCACAGCGGGCGACTGCGGTGTACGACAAGGGCCGGGAAGAGCACCACAACCTCATCTCCGCCCTCCATAAGTCGGTTCGTAACTCAGATGTAGCGGCCTCGCTCTACTGGTTGGGGCGAATGCTCGAGGGAGGCGCTGATCCTCGCTATGTGGTGCGCCGCATGTTTCGCATGGCGTCGGAGGATATCGGCATGGCTGATCCCCGGGCCCTCGAGCAGGTCGGGTCGGCTGCTGCGGCGGTCGAACACATGGGCATGCCCGAGTGCGAGCTGGCTCTCGCCCAAGCAGCGGTCTACCTCGCGCTCGCTCCGAAATCCAACGCCCTCTATACCGGCTACTCCATGGTCAAACGAGAGATCGGCGAAAGGCCCAACCTCGTGATCCCGTTGCAGCTTCGCAACGCCCCAACTCGCCTCATGCGCGAAGCCGGTTACGGCGACGGATATCGCTACGCGCACGACGAACCGGGAGCGGTTGCGGCGATGGAGTGCCTGCCTGATGACCTTGTAGGTGAGACCCGTTTCTACCGGCCCACCGAACAGGGTTGGGAGCGCCGCATTCGCGAGCGCATGGTCGAGATCGACAACATCAAAAAGAGATGATGGGGATGGCGGATCCTTTTCTTCGCCCGTTTCTTCAGGAAGTTGAAGAAACGGGCGAAGAAAAGGAATAGGGTGATTTGGTGCGGATACTCTACCTTTCGGACCGGTTGTCGGTGCGGGGCGGTGCTGATCTTCACCTGCGGCAGGTCATGGGATGGGCGGTGGCGTGTGGGCACGAGGTCAGGT
>CAZCEX010000379.1:0-4790 GCA_964497785.1 uncultured Thermoanaerobaculia bacterium
GAACGGCTGGGCTGGCTGTTGGTCTTGTCATCGCGCTCATTCTGAGGGGCAGGGAGCACGCTGCCCGTATCGGTGCCGAACACCAGGCGACATTTTTCGAAACGGAGATGCAACGGTACCGCGACGACGAATTGCCTCGAGTCAGGGCAAAGCTCGAGCATCTTGGGCGGGAAATCGAGACAGCGCGATCAGAGATTCATGAGCGCGATGTGGCCCTGGCACAGCTCAAGGTGGTGATCGACAAAGAACGTGAGGCTGCCGAAGAGCGTCAAACGCTCCTGAAAGAAACCGAAAATCGCCTCACCGACACCTTTGCTGCCCTGTCGTCGCAAGCTCTCAGACGCAACAACGAGTCCTTTCTCGAGCTCGCCAAAGAAAGCATGGGCGCGCTTCACGTCGAGGCCAAAGGTGACCTCGAAAAGCGTCAACTGGCCATAGAGGACATGATCAAACCCGTCAAGGAGAGCCTGAGCCGTTTCGACACCAAGGTCCACAGCATCGAAAAGGACCGCACGGAGAGCTACGGGCGGTTGACCGAGCAGGTTCAGTCGTTGCTTGATTCAGAGCGGGCCCTGAAAACCGAAACCGCAAACCTCGTGACCGCGCTGCGCGCTCCTCAGGTCCGTGGGCGGTGGGGAGAGCTTCAGCTGCGTCGGGTGGTCGAGCTTGCCGGAATGGTGGATCACTGCGATTTCTACGAGCAGAAGAGCATCTCCACCGAGGACGGCTTGTTGCGCCCCGATCTCGTCGTCAAGCTGCCGAACGACCGCACCATCGTTGTCGATGCCAAGGCGCCTCTCGAAGCCTACCTCAAGGCCCTCGAGACGGACGATCCTGAAGAGATTGACCAGCATCTCGATACGCACGCGCGCCAGATTCGTGACCACATGGCGAAGCTCTCGCGCAAGGCCTACGACGAGCAGTTCGATGACAGCCCCGAGTTCGTGATCCTGTTCCTGCCCGGCGAGAGCTTCTTCAGCGCCGCCCTGCAGCGAGACCCCACGCTGATCGAGCACGGTGTTCAAGACAAGATCATCCTCGCCACGCCGACGACTCTGATCAGTCTTCTCAAAGCCGTGTCATACGGGTGGCGGCAGGAGAAGCTCGCCGACAATGCCCGCGACATCAGCACCCTCGGTCGTGAACTCTATGATCGGGTCGTCGTGATGGCCCAGCACATGGCGGAGGTGGGCAGGCGACTCGACAAGGCCGTCGAAGGCTACAACAAGGCGGTAGGGTCTCTCGAGACCCGGGTCCTGGTCAGCGCACGCAAATTCAAGTCCCTCGCAGCCGCGGATGAGAAGAGAGAAATCCCGAGCCCGGGCACCGTCGATCGAATGGCCCGGCAGCTCCAGACCCCAGAGATGCTCGATGCCCTCGACGAGGCAGCCGGGAATCAGCCGGATTCTTCGACCGAATAACCCAGCCCTTCGATCGTATCGGCGATGGATTGCTCGGACACGGCTGCCGTGTCGAAGACCACCGTCGTGGTCGCCGTCTCGTGGTTGGCCTCGACCCCCACGACCCCGGACATCTCTCCTACCGCATCCTGAATCGCCCCTTCACAGCCGTCGCAGGTCATCCCTGAAACCTGGAGAGTCTTGGTGACCAGCACCGGCGCCCCGCCGTCCTCACCCTCCGTTCCACCGCCGCCACAACCGCACGCGACGATGGCCAGCACAGTAAGACAAATCACGGAGCGGTTCGAAAACATCGGCATGGTTTTCCCCCTGCCGCATTCTACCGCGCATCTGACCTGGGCTGTTCTGATAGAATGATTCTCGTTCTCATGTCCATACGATGACGATACGCAAGATTCGCCCCAACTTCGAGCTGCCAGCCACTGATGATAAGCAGGTGGTCATGAACCGACTGCGCGATCGGCTGGACGAATGTCCTTTGTGCACCGGCGTGTCCGTCGGACGTCACGTCGAGCTTTTCATTCCTGAAGATGAGCGTCGCATCTGGTCGCCGTGGTTGTCCGTCTCGGCTGAGGATTCCAAAAACGGCAGCACCCTCCGCGGCCGCTTCGGGCCGCACCCTCACGTGTGGACCTGGTACCTCTTCTGCGCCTTCGGGCTCGGCTTCGCCTGCCTGGTCGGCCTCAGTTTGGGTTACGCTCAATGGGCGATCGAGAGAACGCCATGGGCCCTTTTTCTGGTGCCCGCCTGTCTCCTGGCTGGAGCGAGCCTTTATGCTGTGAGCCTCCTGGGCCAACGCCTCGGCGCCGATCATATGCTGCTGTTGAGGCATGCTTTAGAAGTCCTTGTTGAACGTGAGAATCCGCAAGACAAAACAAATCAATCAGCACAAAAAGGGCAGGAGAAGAACTCTGTTTGACGCGGTCCTCGGGCCCTTTTTGTGCTGATTGATTTGTAAAAGCAAACCCTATCTCACGACAGATTCTTGAGGATCTCCTCGACATCCACGTCATCGATCTGCTCTTCCTTCAGATACCTTTCGGCGTAGGCGCGATAGACACCCGATTTCAAGAACAGCTCGAAGACTTCGGGGCAGAGATGGCCCGACGCCGCCATCGACCGCATGATGTTCAGGGCCCCACTGAGCCTCCTCGGCGACATGTAGGGTCGGTCGGCGGCCGTCAGCGCCTCGAATACATCGGCAACCGCCATGATGCGTTCGGGGACCGTCAAGTCCTCTGCACCGAGCCGACAAGGGTATCCCGTGCCGTCGAGCTTTTCGTGGTGGCTGCCGGCCCAGCGGGGAACCCGTTTCAGCTCACGCGGGAACGGCAATCTTTCGAGCATGCGCAGCGTCTGAATAATGTGCTCGTTGATCTTGAAGCGTTCTTCGTCGGTGAGGGTTCCACGAGCAATTTTCAGATTGTAGAGTTCACCTCGGTTGTAGAGGTGCTCTGGAACGTCCATCTTGAAGGAGTGCGGCGCCTGTCCGAACGGGTGCTGCCCCTTCTCCCTGGGCACGATGTGTTCCGGCTTGTCGGCAAGCAGGGCCTCGGCAACGGGCAATTCGGTCGGCGCACTCCCAGACCGCTGCCTCCTCTCGAGGTGTGACAGGCCGAGGACGTCGTCGAAATGGCGGAGCCAGGTCTGGGCGCCGATATTTTCGATCCTGGCGGCATCCTCCGGGCTGAGCGGGCTGTCACCGAGGTTGCATCGGGCGATGAACTCGAATTCGTCACGGAGCCCCACTCTTCGCTTCTCCAAGAGTGAACCTGCCTCCGCATCAACCTGGTTTCCCGCCGCTGTCTTCCAGTACTCGATCTCGGCGTCTCTCCACAAGACCTCGAACCTGGTCCTGATCTCGTGAATCCGGTTGCCGAGAGTTTCGAGCTTGGTGGCCTTGTCGACGACATACTCCGGGGTGGTGACCTTGCCGCAATCGTGCAGCCAGCTGGCCAGGTGCAGCTCGTACCACTCGTCGTCGGACAGCCTAAACGTGGAGAAAACGCCCTCAATCTGGTCGTGAGCCGCCTCGGCGATCAGGCGGGCGATTTCGGGGACTCTCTGGCAGTGGCCGTGGGTGTAGGGGGATTTGGCGTCGATGGCGCCCGCAAGTACGTGAATGAAGGATTCGAGCAGGTCTTTGTGCGCCTTGAGCAGACGCCGGTTGTCGAGCGCAACCGCCGCGTCCGAGCACAGAGCCTCGATGTAGGGGATGGTCTCGTCCGAGAAGGCTTTCACATCACCGTCGGCCCCGCGGGCATTGACGAGCTGCAACAAACCGATCACCTCACCCTGTTGGGTCAGCAAAGGCGCGGAGAGCAGAGACCGGGCAGGCGCCCCACTTCGGCCGAAATGGCGTTTCGTAATCTCCAGGGCGGATTGAAGCTCGAGGATCTCGAGGTCGTCGAACCGGATCACGCCTGCGTCATCGACCGTGCGTCTCTCGACTGAGAGCGATGCCATTCCCTCTCGATCCTCGTCGACCGGCACCAGGTCGTACGGCGGTTTGTCGCGGTCGGGACCACCAAAAAACTCACCAGCTGCGGCGTTTTGGAGAATCGAAACCTCAAGGCTGTGCCAGTCGTCGGTTCGAAGGAGGATTGCGCCGGCGTCCGCACGACACACCGACCGCGCCTCTTCGAGAATCATCTCGAGCAGACGGTCGTGGCTCTTTTCGGCCGAGAGGGCGTGCGAGATGGCCAGGAACTGCTGAATCGACCCCTTCATACCCTCCATCGTCACCGCAAGGTCGGCCACTTCACGAATTCGAGAGCTGGTTGTTATTTGAGTGTCAAACCGAAGCTCGCGGATGTGTTGAGCCTCGGTTGCAAGGGTCCTCAGCGAGCCGGCGATGTGGCCTGATATCAGCACCGAAAGCGCGATGGTGAGAATCAGCATCAGTAGGGAGATCAGCAGACTCTGGTTTCTGGTGCGAATCGCTTCGACGAGCAGTTCGTCGCGCGGCAGCAGCGTAACGAGCGAGATCGACCCGCCGGCCCGCACCGGCAGGGACGAAATCCAGGCCAGCCAGGTGCGGCCACCGACCTCGAGCTCACGCCTGCCGGGCACGAAGGATCTTCCCATATCAGCGAAAAGAGCCCGGCACACCGGATCCCCGAGCTCGGAAAGCAGGGGCAGATCGACACTGTCCGCACCTCTTTTTTCCGCCAGGAGTGAAAAGAAGGCCGGGTCCGAGGATGCTATCACTCGCCCCATCTGATCGAGCAGCATCAGGCGACTCGACTCCGTCACAGGGTGGTCGGCCAGGCCCGCCGAAAGGTCGGCCAGTGAAAGATCGACCCCGACGACGCCATCACCACCTGCCAACCGCCGGGCGATGGTGACGCCGACCTCGCGAGTCGTAAA
>CAZCEX010000380.1:0-4784 GCA_964497785.1 uncultured Thermoanaerobaculia bacterium
GAGAAAACAACGTCGATCCCGTCGCAGACCCCCTCGAGCGTTTCGGGTCGAGTGACCTCGGCCTCAACAATCTCGTCACGGGAGCCTAGACGTTGCTCGAGCTTCTCGGCTGAGCGCGCCAGTGCCCTGACGCAGTGACCTCGCGTCTTGAGCTCCTCGGTCACGAATCCACCGAGATAGCCGGTCGCGCCGGCGACAAGCACTCGGCTTTGGGGGGCGTTTCGTTGGACTGTATCAATCAGACGATTCATGGCTGACCTCCCATTCTCGTCTTCACAAAAGCGAAGACTGTGCCAATACATAAGATTCTCTATTGCATTGACCTAGAGATAGGTCCTTGGGGCGATTGCCACTATAGGTGAGCCTGATTACCATATTTGACATCATCTTCAAACAACGGGGGGGCGTCGATTCCCCATTCCACCATCGAGTGTCCTGCACCGCTACGCAACCTCGACTCTACACCGACAACGAGCTCCCTTGCATCTCACAGGCGAATCAGGATTTTAATGAACCGGTTCATTGAATGATCGAAAGGACCCAAATGAATCAAAGTCCAAGCCGAGCGACAGGACAGCACGCCCCCGAGGTGGCAGTGATGATCTTCGTTTCGATCTGGATCGACAAGGGCGCCGGCATGATGACAGGGGGCCTCAATCCTTCAGTTTTCGGTCGATTCACCCACTACTTTCCTTCGTGGGTAGAGATCGTCATGGGGATTGGTCTGTATGCACTCGGCGCGCTCATCGTGACCGTGCTCTTCAAGATTGCCATCGCGGTTCAAAAGGAGTCCGGCATCACCACAGCTGCATAGCCGAAGGCGACGCTGCACACTTTCACGTCCTATAGGCAGAGAGGAAGACGTCGATGGCCGAGGCGATCACCCTTTCGGCCTCACTCGGATCGAGCGGCGGGCGGTGATGGCACTGACACTAGGCCTTGATCTCCCTCTTGAGCGATCAGGTGACCGACCCGGGACTCGCCAATGCAATGGTTGTCGGCGGCATCCTGATCAGCATCTATGGCGGCGCCGGACTTCTGACCTGGTGGTCTTTCGACCGGAAACGAATGGAGGTTGTCGACCGGCTCTGAGGTCGGGAGGTTATTCACCGTAGCCGCTGAACAACGCAAAAACCTCGGCTTCGGTCAGCTTCTTGCACTCCCCAGCGAGGGTGTAGGCGTCGGGCTTGAGGTCGATAAAGTACTCAAAAGTCATCTCGAACCCGCTCTGGTCATCCATCGTTCCGAAAGCGATATGTTCACGGCCCTGGTTCGGCCCTGGCGAGGTGAACCGATAAAACAGCGAAGAACCGCACTTGGAACAGAAACCCCGTTCGGCCCACTCCGACGACGTATAGGTCGTAATCTTGTCCTCTCCCACCCATACAATGTCACCAAAACCAATCGCAAGAAGGGGGCCACCCGACCATCGCCGACACATGCCGCAGTGGCATGCGGCCATCGTCCCCTCGAGCCCCTTTGCGGTGTAGCTTACCGCCCCACACAGACATCTTCCCGTTCGTTCCATTTTTGCCCTCCAGAAGTACTCACAGTAGCAGAGAGGTTCGGCTTTCACACCTCGTTTTCGCTTACAAGAAAATGGGCCTCACGCGCCGGCTTCGTTCCTTTTTCCCCGCCCGCCTGGTTACACGACGAGGTCTCCATCCTTGACGATCGTGCGCTCGGTGGCGTCTGCGAAATGGGCAACGATGGTCGGTCGGTGCACGAGGTAGTCGATGTGGGTCGACGACTCGTTGACTCCGCCCTGCATGCCGATGTTGCTGCCGAAGGCGATATGAGCAGTTCGGTACGCTTTTTCGTCTTCGAGCATGATGCCAACCAGGCACGCCTTCGGGTTGAGACCGATGCCGAGTTCGGCGATGGTCCGGGCGCCGGCATCGGTATCGAGCAGCTCTGTGATGCGCTCCTGCCACTGCTGATCCGCGCAACGCACGCTGGTAACCCGACCGGAATCGACCTCCAGCGTCACGGGGGAAGGAGGCGGACCTTCGCCCCCGATGGAACCATCGGCAACCACAACCCCGTTGGCACCATTTTCGACCGGCGCGCAGTAGACCTCGCCGCAAGGGAGGTTGCACCCCTTCTCCGTGTCGGTGATCCTGACGTCGGTGACAAAGCGGCGGCCTTCGATCCCTAGCGTGATGTCGCTGCCCCCCGGCGTCGTGATCCGAACCGATGTGGCGTTCGTAAAAGCGGCAATCAGGCGTTCAAGGTCCGCCATGACTCCTCCTCAGGTCGTTGAGCATTTCCGCACGGTGTATCCGCGTGCCGGGAAAACCGGAAGGTCCACGCCGGCAACCCCTGCCAGTAAGGCTCGTCAGAACGTGCGGCCGAGAAACAGGTACCAGGCGTCGTGGCCATCTTTCGCCCGGCCATAAGCCAGGTATACGGGGCCGAAGTAGGTATCTGCCACCACGTAGAGGGAGCCGGACCACACAAGGTCGCTCAAGCTCGGATCGTGGCGGTCCTGCCAGACATTGCCGGCCTCCAGCGAGCCCCCGGCATAGATTCCGCTGAAGATCTTGGTGCCATAATCGGCGACCTGGTAGAAATAGCTCACTACAGTCAAGCCGAGGTACGGCCCCGAGAGACTGGACGGCGGATATCCCGAGAGCCGAAACAGCCCGCCAAGGGAAAAGTCTTCGTAAACCGGAAGATTAGTCCCGAGCGCGCTGCCGTACTCCAGCGATCCGAGCAGGGTGTGTCGTCCTTTCGATACGGCGCCGAGGGCGACGCCCTGCAGACGATCGTAACCGGTGTCCGAGCCCAGGGACTCACGCGCTCTGAACAGCTGGGCGCTGGTGATCCAGCCGTGTCTGGGAATGTTCGGGTTGTCGAGTTGGTCGAGCACGAGCAACAACCTCAACCCACTGCGGTCGAAATCGAAGTCGGACGCATCTGCCGCCCCTTCACGAGAGCTCGCTCGAGCTTTGCCGTGCATGACCCCGATCCTGAGCTCGCCCCACCTGTGAAAGCTCAGGCCAAGGTCGAGACCACCGCTGACGAGACCCACCGACAATCCACCAGACGGATCATCGGGTCCAATGGCGCCGACGCTGACCTTCAGAACACTCAGGGTAGGGGCCACAAAAAACCGGCCTGCCTTGTGCAGCGGCTGGTAAAACTCGGCCGACAGCCGGTTCTCCTCCCCGATTTGAATCGCCACCTTGGCCTCACCTCGGAGCCGATTGAGGCGTGTCATGGTGTAGTTGGCGAGTACGTTGAATTCGCTCTGCCCCTCAAAATCCGAGCCCAGGTTGAGGCCGAAGCGCATGACGTGAGGCCCCCAGGATTTCTCGTGGGCTTCGACGTGCAGCGCATATCCGCCCTCTTGTTTGGTGAGGAAGAAGCTGACGCGCTCGTAGTCGCCTTCGGCATACAGGCGTTCGAGGTCGCGCGCAATGGCTTCTACATCGAGGAGATCTCCGGGCCTGGTCCGAACTCTGGCGAAGAGAAAATCGGGGTCTGCTTTCGAATCTGCGGTCAGTTGAACCGACTTCACGATCGGCTCATCGATCGGGCGCCGGTGCTGGTGGGACCGGAATTCAGCATACTCGGCTTCGCTCAGAGAGTAGACTGAGAGCTCTTCAGCGGCGGCAAGCGTTACCGCCTCACCGATCGGTATCATCTGTCCCGCCTTGTGAAAGTCGGCACCGCCGAATTCGCTTACATCGGGGAAGATGACGAGATCCGCCTCCACCATCTGACGGTTGACGTTGCTTCGCACCATGATGGAAAGCACTTGTCCCGCCACTCTGTTCAGGGACTCGAGCTCTTCCCGGGATCTCAGAGGCTCACCGACGTCAATCGCGATCACCACATCGGCGCCCATCTGGCGTGCGAGATCGACAGGCAAGTTATTGACCAGGCCTCCATCGACCAGAACCCGGTCATCGATCACCGACGGTGCAAATACCCCGGGCACCGCCATGCTGGCGCGAAGGGCTCGGGCGAGGTCGCCGCGGTTGAGGTCCACCTCACCGCCCGTTTCGAGATCGGTAGCCACTGTGCGAAACGGGATCGGCAGCTCGTCGAAAGTCTCGATCCCAACGGTGTGGATGGTCAGGGCCTGAAGCATGAAGTCCAGCTTCTGCCCCTGAATCAGCGCCGACGGCAGCTGGAACCTGCCCCGGTTGAACCCCACCTCGAGGCGGGTGAGAAACGTCAGGTCGTCGACCTTACGACGAAACGGCACCCGGCTGCGCGGCGGCCGGTCAACGAGCAAATCGTGCCAATCGGTGGTCAGCAGCAGATCCTCCAGCTCCTGCGGAGAGTAACCGGCCGCGTACAACCCCCCCACGATGGCGCCCATGCTCGTGCCCGCGACGCAGTGTATGGGCACCCTCAGCTCCTCGAGCGCTTTGAGAACACCAACGTGGGCGGATCCCAGGGCGCCGCCACCACTGAGCACCAGTCCCACTTTCGGCCGCTCCGGCTCATCGGCAGCACCAACCGCCGTAACCAGGATCACCCAGAAACAGAGAACCACTCTGAGAATCATCGTGCGCTCATGATATCCGAAAAGAACACGTCAAAAACTACCCGCCGAGGGATAGGAATTTCCTTTCGCACTCCTGAAACGTACCAGGGGATCGACAGCAGGATACGGGGCCACACAGGACCACGCGGATGCAGGTCGTGCACGGGATCGGCGTTCGGATTGCGCCTTCAACCCGAACTTCCCGACGGAATCCCCAGCTCGGTCCCATCAAGGACCAGCCTGGACACACCGATCCCAAACCTGACCACACGACCAGGTCACG
>CAZCEX010000381.1:0-4780 GCA_964497785.1 uncultured Thermoanaerobaculia bacterium
CGTCACCGGGTGAGGCTGGGGCGCCTCCACCCTCCTGGCCGGCCGGGTCCGAAGGTCCCTCCTGCCAGCTTTCGAGCACCCGGCGGAGCTCGACTGCCTGCGAACCGGAGATCGTCCTGTTGACATTCACCCCGAGCTCGACGGATGTGATGGCCGAGCCTGACGGCACGGCGCCAGCAACGCCGAATGCAACCAGCGCCCTGCGCTCGAGCTCACCGTTGTTGATCTCGGTTCGACCCGTGAAGAGGTAGCTCCCTACGCCGTTGCCCCTGGCGGATGGTCCTTCGTAGAGAGTTGCGTCGCGATTCGGTTCTATAACGACGGTGACGGTGTCCGCAGTCTTGATGATCGAGAGGTCTCGGTCGCTGACATCCTGGAAGTTGGGGTAGTCTTCATTGTCCTGCTGAACGCGGATGCGGACCTGAGCCGAAGGCATGTCGGGAACCATCCACTCGTAGGAGTAGTCCCCGGTGAGTTGCCCCGGCAGGAGGTTGGAGGCGATCTCGATCCAGGGGCCGGCGGCGCCCGAGATCGAATACCACAGGTCATAGTTCGCCGGCCCGTGCGAGATTTCGTCGTACCAGACGATCTGCTGTGATGAGCCGGCTTCGAGCTTTTCGCCACCGTTGGGGGACTCGAGGGTTACGTGCGCTTGCACGGCGACGCCGCCGAAAAGGATCACGAGAACCGTCAGAGTGGCCGCAATAGCGCCGGTTGATAGCTTGAGTTTCTGTAGCCTTCGAAGAATCGTCATCGCAAATCTCCCTTGTCCGCTCTTTTTAGAAGTAACAACCATACGATGATTTGTCTTCCGCATACATTCGGTTACCGTGAGATCCGTCACATCATCGCAGCTTGTGTACCAGATGCGCACGGCGTGTCGCTCCTCGCAGCGGCGTGAGTTTGAACCGCAAAGGCGCGAAGGACGCAAAGATTGAACACAAAACTTTCAAAAATAGAGACTTTGCGCTCTTTGCGTCTTGGCGTTTCCATTGCCGAATATTGCCTCCTGGTCGTCATTTGCGATCAACCTGACTCAAGGGCATAGTTCTGTTCGGTCCTAATGGATCTCCTCGACACCCTTGCTGGCGTTTTGGATTTGCGCGCCCAATCCCGCTGCGGTCCACCGGGCGGCGCCTTTCGCCTGGAAGGCGAGCAGCCCCGAGGGATCGAAGACGATCGTCTCCGGCCACCGGCGTACTCCGCACAGGTCCGCGGTCCGACCTTCGCGGTCGAAGTAGAGCGCGGCCGGGTCAATGTCAATCTCTTGGGCCCATTCCGTCAGTCCGTCCGCTGACGCTGCGCGGGCGACGAAGAGAATCTCGGCGTTCGAGTCGTCCTGAAGCTCGGCGGCGAATCGGGCCGCCCTCTTCTGCTCTTCGTTGCTCTCGGCAGTCGGGTCGAACCAGTGCAGCACGAGAACCTTGCCGGGCTTGCCGACGAGGTTTCTCTTGCCGCCGTCGACGTGCTTGATCCACAAAAAGCCACCGGCGTTGAGGCTGGCGATGGCGTGGTCGTGGTCGGCGTGCGTCGGCGGGGTCATGCTGTGGTACATGTTGACGGCGATGAAGGTGCCGGCCAAGACCAGCACTGTGCCGATGATCAGATTATTGCGTCGCGCAGGAGTTATCATCGACACAGGGTATCAAAATCGAGACAGGCTTCAACCCCCGAGTAAACCTCCACGCTGGTAGATCGCTGTCTGCACTTCGGAAAAAGGCGTTCCACGCACCTCACCGGTTTCCCAGGAGATGATCCCGGTCTCCAGGTCGAGGGTGATCTCCTGACCATCCACGAGACCGGATTCGACGGCGTCTGCGACGACGACTGGGAGCCCCGCGTTGATCGCGTTGCGTTCGTAGATGGCGCCGTAGCTGCGAGCGACGATCGCCTGGATGCCGAGCGACTCGAAGCAGTCGACGGCCTGCTGGCGAGAGCTGCCGCAGCCGAAGTTGCGGCCCGTGACGACGATGTCTCCGGGCTGTGCCCGGGTCGCGAAGTCTTCCCAACCTTGCAGGTTGTCGAAGGTGTAGCGCCCCATCTCTGCGATATCCGTGATGGCCAGATAGCGGTTGTGGAAGATCATGTCGGTATCGATGTTGTCGTGGTCGATGACCCAGACGCGGCCATGCAGAACAGTCGGTTTCTCGGCGCTCTCGACGGCGCCATCCGTGGGTGTGTCGCTGCCTCTCGCTGCGGTACCAACCGCAAAGACCACCGGCTGATCCGGTACGGAGTCTGCTGTCGTGATGACGCCTGCCGCCGCGGTTGCGGCCGCAGTCTCGGGGCCTGCAAGGTAGACCTCGCCCTTGCCCTGCTTGCCGGCGTAGTTGCGATTGCCGGTGGACACCGTGACCTCTCCGGGGCCGTTCTGTCCGATCTGGCCGGCTGCGCAGCCCGCGCAGCCCGCGTTGCCGACGAGGGCGCCGGCAGCCATGAGGCGCTCGATGATGCCTTCGTCCAGAGCTTGCCGCCATACGCGGCGGGTGGACGGCACGACCTTGAGCACCACCCCGGGTGCGACGTGGCGGCCCTGGAGCACTCGATCGACGGCACGAAGGTCTTCGAGGCGGCCGTTGGTGCAGGAACCGATGAAGACCGAATCCACCTTGCGGCCGGCGACATCGGTGACCGGGACCGCGTCCTCTGGATGGCCGGGCCGCGAGATCATCGGGCCGATTCCGTCGACGTCGATCTCGATGACGTCGCGGTAGTGGGCATCGGGGTCGGGAGACAGTGCCGTTTGTGGCCTGCCCGTTGCGTGACTGCAGAAATCGAGTACCTCGTCGTTTGGCTGCAGGAGGGCGATGATGCCGCCCATCTCCGTTGCCATGCTGGCGAGGGTGATCCGTCCGGCGAGGTCGAGCCGGTCGATCGCCGGCCCGACAACCTCGGCGGCAACGCCGAGCAGGCCATTCGCGCCGAGGTGTGCCGCCATGGCGAGCACGATGTCCTTGGCCGTCGCCGTCGGACCAGGCATGCCCGTGAGCACGACCTTGACGGAAGGCGGAACTTTGAACCACGTGCGGCCGGAGGCCCAGGCGTGGGCGATGTCCTGGTCGCCCATGCCCTGACCGAAGGCGCCGATCGCGCCCATTATGTTGGCGTGGGAGTCGGTCGAGACGAAGGTGCTGCCGGGCCACGCGAGTCCGTCTTCAACCGCGACGTGGGTTCCGATGCCCTGGTCGACATCGCGAACCTCGATGCCCGCCTCACGCGCGAACAGGCGACACAACTGCTGGTTGGCCGCGTAGCCCTGATCGCTGCCACCCGGGTTGCAGTCGAAGGTGAATACGGTCCGGCCGGGATCGGCGACGGTGAGCCCGTTCTTCTGCAGGTTCTTGACGACGTTCGCGCCACCGAAATCGCGCGCCGCGCGGGTATCGATGAAGACGTCGATGATGTCTCCCGGTGAAACATGGTCGCGGTCGCTATGTGCTGCGAGGATCTTTTCAACCAGTGTCTGTGCCATTTTTCCCCCTGGGAGCAGATTCTAACCCGACTCTCGGCACTTTCTAACTGCAGCCGCCGATATGGTGAAAATGAGATGCCGGGTTTGACCATAGATCCGTCGAGAGGTCGGGAGTACCATGACACCCGATTGGAGGATCGCCTGCATTTTCGTTTTTTGTCGGGTCCGCATTTGTTTCTGCCAGGGTGTTCGTGGGTAAGAGGTGGCTGTGACCGAATCCATTCGTGACCGAATCGAGAGGTGGTTCGCAGCACTGGGCCGACTGGCCTTCGACCACCGCTGGTTGACAGTGTTGGCGGTGGCGATTGTTGTTGTGCCTTTGATGGCTCAGCTGCCGAAGATGCGAATCGACAACCGCACCGAAAGGCTTTTTCTCGAAGGCGACCCCGCGCTCGGAGACTATCGGGCCTTTCGCGAGCAGTTCGGAACGGACGAGTACATCGTCGTTGCGCTCCAGCCCCGAGAGGTCTTCGATCTTGAGTTCCTTGGCACCTTGCGCGACGTGCACCGGGACCTCGAGCAGGGCACGCCGCATGTGGCAGAAATCACCAGTCTCGTCAACGCCCGCAATACCTTTGGCGAAGGAGACACCTTATTCGTCGAAGATCTGATGCAGCCATGGCCCTCGACCGATGCAGAAGTCGGCGCCCTGCGCGAGCGTGCGCTTTCGAATCCGTACTACGTCAACAGCCTGATATCCCGGGACGGCTCGATGGCGACCATCGTCATCCGGCCGCGTTCGGTCAATCTTCCGGACGAAGGAGACATCCTGGGAGGCTTCGACGACGAGCCCGAAACTGTTTCCGAAGCGGCAGATGGTGACGGACAGCTCTCGAGCGTCGAGTTCTCGGAGATGGTGTGGGCGGTCGATAAAATCGTTGGACGATACAGGGGCCCCGACCTGGAGATCTACATTGGCGGAGGTCCGGTCGTCACTGACGCCATCAACCGCGCGGTCCCACGCGATCTCGCGAGGCTCGTCCCGTTGTCGATCCTCGTAATCGCGATTTTCCTGTTTCTGCTTTTCAGAAGGCTTGCGGGCGTTGCACTTCCTTTGTTCGTCGTCGTGCTCGCCCTCTTCACCACCCTCGGCGTGATGGCGGCGATCGGTATTCCGATGACGAACATCACGACCATCCTGACCTCGTTTCTGACCGTCGTCGGCGTTGCCGATTCGGTGCACATCCTGTCGCGATACTTCCAATGCCTGGAGGTCAATGACGACCCGCGGACTGCCGTCGCCCAAGCCCTGCACCACTCTGGTCTCGCCGTCTTGATGACGAGCTTGACGACAGCGGCGGGCTTGCT
>CAZCEX010000382.1:0-4769 GCA_964497785.1 uncultured Thermoanaerobaculia bacterium
ATATCGCGCTGCTGGCATTCGTTTACGCGGTGCTGTTGCCCTCCATGCCCCGGAGATTGTGGCTCTTCGCCGCGATCTCGGCGGTGGGCGGGAGCTTCGCCGCCGTGAAACCCGAGTTATTCCAGGGAGAGTTGCTTGCCTCCGGAATCATCATCACAATCGAGGCGATACGGACAATCATCGCGGCCATGAGGCGGGGGCGCAGGGATGCCTCGTTGCTCGCCGGGGGAATGGCCGCACTGCTAGGTTTCGGCTCATATGACGTGCTCCTCGATCTCGGCCTCATGGCTCCAGTCGGGGACGTTCACAACGCCTACTTCGTGGGTTACATCGTATTCCTGATCTGTATGTCGGTTTTTCTGGCGAGAGACTTTGCGCACACGCACCGGCGCGTACTCGTGCAGGAGCAAACAGCCCGCGACAAGGAGCAGGAGCTGCAACGGCTCGCCGAGGACAACCTGCGCAAGACCAGGGAGTTGGAAGAAGCACGTGAGCTCCAGTTGGCCATGCTCCCGGCTGCATTGCCCGACCTGCCGAAGATGTCACTGGCAGCCGAGATGCGCACCGCCACCGAGGTCGGCGGCGACTACTACGACTACGTCCTCGACGAGAACAACACGCTCACGGTCGCCATTGGAGACGCCACAGGGCACGGCATGCGCGCCGGCACACTCGTGGCTGCGGTCAAGAGCCTCTTTTCCGCCCTCGGTGCCAGCCTCAAGCCGGCCGTTTTCCTGCGCCGCTGCTCGCGCCTCATCCGGGGCCTCAACCTGGGCCGACTGCACATGGCCATGCTGATCGTCAGGGTAAATGGCGCGACGATCCGAGTCGCCACCGCCGGCATCCCGCCGGCTCAGCTCTACCGGGCGATCGACGGTCGTGTCGAGGAGCTTGCCGCCGGCGGCCTACCCCTCGGAACACACCTCGATCCCGAGTACCAGGAGACCGAGGTGGAGCTGGATCCCGGTGACACCCTGCTGCTGTGCACGGACGGATTCGCCGAGCTCGCCACCCCTGATGGCACCGCCCTCGGCTACTCCGGCGCGACCGAGGCATTTCGGGAAGCTGCAATCGGGACTCCTTCCGAAATAATACGAACACTGCTCGCTACAGCCGACTCCTGGAGCCGCGGCGCACCCCAAGAGGACGACATCACCTTCGTTGTCCTCCAAGCCAGGGATCACGGCGCCGACTGACTTTCGCTCCATGCGGAGGTGCTACCGCTTTCGAAGCCATCGGCGAATAACAACGGCCACTGCCAGTGGCGACCCCAGACGCCGTAGAAACCGGCGTCATCAACTTCGTAGTGACCGTTGTCGGTCCAGGCGACCAGGGCGCTTCCAGTTGTCGGACTGAAGGCGAGATCGGGACCGACCTGGAGCTCGCTCGGGGGAAGGCCACCAGGATCCATCGACACTCTTTGATCGGTGCCGGGGAAAGGCAATGTACCGTCGGCGAGCACGAATTGCCCGTAGATGCGGTCAGGGCCGTCTCGGTCGTCGTACCACACGACCCACCACTCGCGGCGGTCCGAGGCATACGCCACTGCCGGCAGGTGCTTGTTCCCGACGGCAGACGAGACCGTGATCCCGGGGCCCACGATCGTCGAGGTGTAGCCGTCGACCCGTCTCCCCCAGGCAACGTCGTTCTCGATCCAGGTCACGAGAAACTCACCATAGCCCGCGTCGGTCTGTCCCCACGCCACCGCCGGGCCGCTCGCCGAGCCCGGTATGGAGCCGACATCGATCAGCGGTCCATCGTTGCCGCAGTCTCCCAGCGTCGTCACCCTTCGACCAGCGATGTCCATGGAGCTCCCACCGTCGTTTCGCCACGCCACCATCGCCGAGTAGTCGAACGCGCTCATCGCGATCGCCGGTTGAAGCTGATTACCGTCGTACGGCGCGACAGCAATCGGCGAGCCGAGGAGAGCACCGGCGGACGAGACACAGCGTCCCGCGATATCCGGCGCCGTCGGGATGCTCGCATCAGCCTCCTCCCACACCACAAGATAGCGCGCACTCCCGGTTGCATAATCCACCGAGGCCGACTGCTGATTGCCTGGGTACGCTGCGATGTCGAACTCCGAGCCCACAGTGCCAGTGTGCGAGATGATTCTGCCGTAGATGTCGAAGCCGGTGGTTGAAGACCACCTTTGCCACACCACGAGGTACTCGTCGTCGACGGGGTTGCGCGCGATAGCCGGTGTGATCTCGTTGCTGAATGTCGAAGTCACGGAGAAGGGGGATCCGATGACGTTGCCACCGGCCGAGACCCGCACCGCAACGATATCCGTGTCCCCGTCGAGGTCCCAAACGAAGGCGACCAGGTACTCGTCGAGACCCGCGTTGTAAGCCACTGCCGGCTCGCTCTCATTGCAGGCGTTGACGCCAACCCATTCCCACACCGGAAAGTCCGGTCCCAACACCGAGGAGAAAGAAACAACCGGCGCAACAAGCACCGTCAGCAGGCAAATCAACAGTCTGCACACGGCTCTTCGGCTCATGGCACAGGCCTCCAGTGGTTCTTTCCCTGGAGTATAGCTCGGCCCGCGGTTGGGCTCGGCGGTCAGGACCTACTACACTGAAGGCTGATTGAGCGTGGGCCACGGGACGAAACGGTATCGGCTGATGGCGGCGGCGTCTTTTTTGGAAGTGACGAGGAATGAATGAAGAAAAAAACCAACCAGAAGAAAGAAAAAAAGGAAAAATCGAACGGCCCGGCAGCTGAGGTCGCTTCGACTGAAAACAAGGTCAAGCTGCGCGAGCACACTGCATTCAAGGCCAACGACAAGAAGGACGAAAATGGCCGGGTCCCTGTCTGGGTCAAGAATACAACTCTCGATTACGAGCGGGAGTTGCACGATCTGCAGATCGAGCTCATGAAGATGCAGTCACAGGTTCGCGCTGACGGCATGCGCGTCGTTTTACTCTTCGAAGGGCGTGATGCGGCCGGCAAGGGTGGGACCATCAAGCGCTTCACCGAGCACATGAATCCCCGCGGTGCGCGCGTCGTAGCGCTCGAGAAGCCGAGCGACAAGGAGCGTGCCCAGTGGTTTTTCCAACGTTACGTCGCCCACCTGCCGGCGGACGGGGAGATCGTTTTCTTCGATCGTTCCTGGTACAACCGCGCCATGGTCGAGCCCGTCATGGGTTTCTGCACCGATGAAGAGAACAAACGTTTTTTGAAAGACGTGCCGATGTTCGAGCAGATGCTGGTCAAGAATGGCATCAAACTCTTCAAGTTCTACTTTTCGGTCTCCAAAAAAGAGCAGCTCCGCCGATTCAAGTCCCGCCACGGCGATCTGCTCAAGCACTACAAGATCTCACCGGTCGACGAGAAGGCACAGGAACTCTGGGATCAATACACGGTCAAAAAGTTCCAGATGTTGTCCGAGACCAACCGCACCATTGCGCCGTGGACGATCGTGCGCTCCGACATCAAAAAGCTGGCTCGCCTCAACTGCATCAAATACGTTCTGGCTGAAATCGACTACAAGGACAAGGTCCCCATCGATTCGCTCGCGGTCGATCCCGACATCATCATCTCCGGCATCGATGAGCTCAAGATGATGGAGGACAACCTGATGAATCCCAAGTCATTGCCAGGTTGACGGAGAGCGCCAGCTATTGACGATGCGTTCATCGACTCAGTATTCCTCGGCGAATCGGTTCATGGTCTTCTCTCGTGGAATTTCGATCGAGCTGAAGGCTCTTTCGAGCAGCAGATACGAACCAACCCAGCAAAAAACGCATAACAGCCACAGAACCCAGGTCGGCAACGGCAGCAAGTGAGAGAGTGAACGAATGCCGATCGAGGCCAAGGCGCCCACATACCAGATCTCGGTGAAACCAGCGATACGGGCGACCGCCTGAAGTGCTTCGACCCGGCAATCAACCTGTGGGCCGTGCCGGCCCACAGGCTCCTCACCTGAATCTGAATCGCATACGACCGAGCGGGGATTCTCCACATCCCGACCAATTCAGTGGATTCCCACTTGTTGACTCGCGAAGTTCGCCCGCCAGAATCGGGGTCAACAAATCAACAAGTGTGAACACCCATCGGCACCTATCTTTATGTTTGAAGATCATGAACGCCTGATCGGATTCACCCACCGCAGACCTGGAAATCTTGAGAAATCGACGTCGTTTGAGTGCAACTCGGCCTGGGTCTCAATAGCGAGTGCTGCCAGGTGGGCGTCGGTGGTGAGACGCCCGGAAGCTCGGGCGGACGTCATGATGTCTGATTCGCTTGATGTCAAGATGTCAGACGCCACTCAGGAGTCGATAGCGACGCGGAGGACATCCCGTAGAATCGTCGCGAGTACGAACCGTTGTCGATCCGGCTGTTCGTACTCGAAATCACAGACCAGCCAATTTCGACTTGACGCGGCACCAAATTTGGGCCTATATTCGGATGCAATGGAGATGTTTCAATGAACCTTCCAGATGCGATCGAACCTGTGACGGTGCTCAAGACGCGGTCGGCAGAACTGATCCGTAGAGCACGCGAGACCCGTCAGCCTGTCATCATCACCCAGAATGGCAAGGCGACAGCGGTGCTTCAGGACGTGGAGAGCTACCAGCGTCAACGCCAGGCGCTGCTGTTGCTGAAGTACGTCGCCCTGGGGGAGAAGGACCTCCGAGACGGCGCGGTTCTCTCCGATGCCGATGCTGACACCCACTTTCGCGACAAGCTGAAGTCGCTGGCCGAGAATGAGTGACTGAAACTGATGTCCGACGTGTTTGACATCACGTGGACTCGGACAGCGG
>CAZCEX010000383.1:0-4756 GCA_964497785.1 uncultured Thermoanaerobaculia bacterium
AGAGGAATGAAGTGAATGCCGTCGATCTTGTCGAACTCGTTCTTCTTCGACTTGAAATGGTCAAATGTATAGTCGCAGATCGCCGCTTCACGCAGAGCGAAGAGGCGCGACTCGGCATCGGTCATGCCGTGGGCGCGTACCGCGATTGCCAAACCGATCTGGTATTCCCGATTCTTGGTGGCTTGTTTGGTGACCCGTAGTAAGCCGGACCGAAGCTTGGAGAGCGATAGTTCGCTCTCATCGCCGAGCCCGACAAAGGTCACACGATGGGCCATGTCGATGGGGCACTCTCCGGAGATGAGTTCGCCCTCTTGACCTCGTGGCTTGAGGGCCTTCGCCTTCTGTTTGAGCGCCCGTTTCTCCTTCGCATCCAGCTCAAGCCGGCCGAGCGGATCATAGCCGGTGCAGCGGAGAATGTAGAGGCAATCGAGAGGATTTTCTGTGTTGCTGTTGTCTCGAAATTGATACAAATCGGCCATGAGGTGGTTGGACCCTCCGTCAATGCAATTCGGCGGCGGATTTTAACACAGAAGCCGCAGAAGTGCACGCATTCTATTTTTTGAGAGACACTTGCGGCCGTTTTGGGACCCAAAACCTGTGCGGGGAGGCCTCCCTGGAGGTGGCGAGGACAGTGTCGTGAGTGGCCTTTGGCACCTTCTGGTGGGGCAGGTCAACCCCGATCCTCGTTTGTTGCCGGTTGGGGTTACACTTGAAGGGAGACCCAAAATCCATGGAGGTGCCTATGCTCGGTCGCGGCGTTCTGAGTCGGTTGCATTGCCTCACCCAACAAGATTCCAATACGCTTACGATGTACGTCGATCTGGACCAGGGGTCGACGGCAAATCGGAATGGGGGATTTGTCGTTCAGGCGGAGGCGATGTTGAAGCATCTTCGCGCCGACCACGGTGGGGATCCCGACCTTCTTGAAGCCGCAGAAAAGGGAGCGAGACTGATAGCCGGCGTCGAGCCGCAAGGACGGTCTGCGGTCATTGTCGTGCACGGTGGGATGGACCTTGAAGAGGTTCACCAGGTTGGTGTGTCTTTCCCTTCGTCAGCACATTGGCGTCGTGGTGCGTTCCTTCGTCCGGTTGTCGAGGCGATGGACGAGTACGAAAGGTATGGCCTGGTCCTTGCCGATTCGAAGCGGGCTCGGTTGTTTACTGTTCAGTTCGGCGAAATCTCCGAGTACGGCCATTTGTGGTCCGAGGTTGGAGGGAAGGCTCGCTCGGTCGGTGTCGATCAGTGGCGGGCGGAGAAGAGGCAACAGAGGCGCCACGAAGAAGGGGTTGCGGCACACGCCAAGAGGATCATCGACGCCCTTCGTGACCTCAACCTGGAGGCCCCGTTCGACCGCTTGATCGTGGCCGGTCCGCCTCGTACCACCATGCAGATCGTGCGATTGCTTCCCAGGCGCCTGCATGGCAAGCTCGTTGAGACCTTGAGCCTGCCAGTGACCGCATCGGAACGGGAGGTGCTCACCGGGATTCTCGGGTTGCAGGAACGTATGGAGCGGGAGCAGGAGAGCCGATTGGTCGAAGGCCTGCTCTCCGAGCTCTACGAAGGAGGCAGGGCGGTCGCTGGTCTCGACCGGGTTGCCGCCGCCGTCAGTGAAATGAGGGTGTGGACTCTTGTGTACGGTCGTGGTCTCAACGCCGAGGGTGGCGAGTGCCGGGAGTGCGGGACCTTCACGGTCAAGACGAGTGGATTCTGTCCGTATTGCAGGTTGGGGGTGCAGCCGATAACGCTCCTTGTGGATCGGCTCGCTCAGGTCGTATTGGACACCGGTGGGTCAGTCGAGTCGGTGGCCGGAGAGGCGGCGGAGAAGCTCGCTGACGTCGGATCGATCGGGGCCCTCTTGCGGTACTAGGAGGTTGGAAGGCATTGGCCTTCCCACCCTCGCCTCATTCCAGGCTTGCCCACTTCGGGGGAAGGTCTATGCCCTACAAGCTCCTAGACCGGAATCGCCTTGAGCATCTTCGAGACCGTTTTGAACTCCGGGGTGTCGCATCGACCGAGCCACTCGAACAGGACCGACTCCGTGGAGGTGATCGTTGCGCCCGCGGCGGCCATGCGGTCGAGGGCCCACCTCTTGTCCTTCCTGCGACGGGAGTTCACGGCGTCATGAGGCACATGAACCGTGAGTTGACGTTCTTGCAGGTCGAGGGCTGTCTGGAGCACGCATACATGGCTTTCGATTCCCGTGACCACGATCTGCGTCCGGCCGGCGGCGTCGAGATCAGCCATGATTTGTGGGTCGCGCGCACACGAAAAGGTGAGCTTTTCGAGAGCCGGGCTCTGGATGACCTTCGTGAGGGCGACCAGGGTCGGTCCGAGGCCCTTCGGGTACTGCTCGGTGGTGACCACCGGGATGTTCAGAACCTCAGCGGCCGCCACGAGGACCTCGAGTCTGGCGACATGCTGCTGATCGGCCATGACGCCGTTGATGCGATCCTGTACGTCGACGACGAGCAGGAGTGATCGTTCACGGTTCAGGGTCGTCATCGAATTTCCCTTCGGTAAACCAACACTAGACAATGGCCCGCGAGCCCGGTTTCGCGATCGGAATGCCTCGGGCACACAGCGGGCATTCTTCGCTGCTCCAGGTCGGAAAATCTATCGACAACAGGCACTGGAATGGGATCTTTCCGAAAGGAGCAGCAATCCCGGACCGGTTGACGATGGATGCGATGCCCACGACGCGGGCGCCTCGTTCTTCGAGAATCGCGGCGACCTCACGGGTGCTCTTTCCGGTGGTCACGACGTCCTCGATGATGACGATTCTCTGGTTCTCGGCGACGGAGAAGCCGCGGCGAAGGGCCATGACGCCGTCTTTTCTCTCGGTGAATATGTAGGGTCGGTCAAGGGCTCGGGCCACTTCGTGGCCAATCAGGAGTCCCCCGAGAGCGGGGCCCACCACAATATCGGGGTCGAGCCCCAGAGCGTTGAGCTTGGTCGCGAGCTGACGTCCAGTCTTCTCGGCCCTGTCGGGTCGGGCGAGAAAGAGGGCACACTGCATATAGTCGCCGGAGTGAAGCCCGGACGACAACAAAAAATGTCCCTGTTGATGTGCTCCGCAGGCCGTGAAGTCCTCGAGACGAATCACTATCAGTCCTTTCGTTTGAGTTCGTAGACCTGGATCTTCTTGTAGAGGTTGGATCGTGGTGTGTCGATGGCTCGCGCCGTCGCCGCCACGTTCCAGTGGTGGCGTTCAAGCTGGTACTCGATATAGGAGCGTTCGGAACGTTTCTGGAACTCCGCCAGAGTTCTGGCGCCGAGCAGGCCATCGACTCCTGGCCCCTCGCCGGGTCGCTGCGGCAAATCAACCTGTCGGATGACGTCTTCGATCTCCATGATCACGGCGCGTTCGACGACATTACGAAGCTCGCGAATGTTCCCAGGCCAGCCGTGGCGTTCGAGCTGGCCGAGGGCCCCGGGGCTCCAGGTCTTCGGCCGTCGGTTGTACTCCTGACAGAACACCGCGGTGAAGTGCTCTACGAGTTCGCAAATATCTTCCGAGTGGCCACGCAGGGGTGGTGACGTGAGCACGATCACCGCGAGTCGATAATAGAGATCCTCTCGGAACCGGCCGCTGGCGACCTCAGCGTCGAGATCCTTGTTGGTTGCTGCGATGACCCTGATATCGACTCGTGAGGACTTGCCGGCGCCGACCGGTTCGATCTCACCGTTCTGCAAGACCCGCAAGACCTTGGCCTGGGTCTTGAGGCTCATGTCTCCGACCTCATCGAGGAAGATCGTTCCTTTGTCGGCCTGCACGAACTTGCCGAGCTGCTGCCTATGGGCGCCGGTGAAGGATCCTTTCTCATGGCCGAAGAGCTCGGACTCGATGAGCTCTTCCGGAATTGCCGCGCAATTCACCTGAATGAAGCTCTTTCTGGCACGGTCCGAGAGGTGGTGAAGACGGCGTGCGACCACCTCCTTGCCGGCCCCGGACTCCCCCAGGATAAGCACAGTGGCATGGGATGGGGCGACGCGAGCGATCTCGTTGCGGAGGCGGATTATCGCGGGGCTGGCCCCCAGCAGCGGAGGTGGCTCCTCGACTGGGGAGAACTCGCGGGCGAGACGCCCTTGGGCGACGGCGCCCTTCATGGTCAGCAGCAGCTCAGCGCGATCTGGAGGCTTGGTGAGAAAGGCGGCCGCTCCGGCGTCGAGACACTCACGAGCCGTGAACTGGTCTCCATGGCCGGTGAGCACGACCACCGGGATCTCGAGACCTCGTTGGCGGAGATTTTCGAGCAGGCCAAGGCCGTCCATTCCCGGCATTTTCAGGTCGAGCAAGACCGCGTCAGGAGGGTTGAGGTCAATGCGGTCGAGTGTGCGAAAGGCGTCCTGGGCCGTCTCAACCGTGAACCCACCGCCAGTCAAGGTCCGCTCAAGGGCCGCCCGTACGGCGGCGTCGTCATCGACAATCAGGATTTGACCTTCCATGTGGGTATGTTAGCCCAAGTCCGGTGCGCCCTACGCAGAGTTTTTCTCGACAGAGACCACGAGCCGGAATCGGTTGAGTTTCGACTACCGGGTCTCTGGCGAGAAAAACTAATCGATGTCGAAAGACACTCCTTGTGCCAATGGCAACTCGGTTGACCAGTTGATCGTGCAGGTTTGACGCCTCATGTAGGCCTTCCAGGAGTCGGACCCCGCTTCGCGACCACCACCGGTCTCTTTTTCGCCACCGAAAGCGCCCCCGATCTCGGCGCCCGAGGTACCGATGTTGACGTTGGCAATGCCGCAGTCCGAC
>CAZCEX010000384.1:0-4756 GCA_964497785.1 uncultured Thermoanaerobaculia bacterium
CCGCAGTCCTCGACCACACCTTGAACTATCGATGTCCGTCTTCTACGATTGACGCAGGCGATCACGGTCAATTACGGTCGTAACGCGTCCCCGTCGACAGGGAGACTCAGCATGAAAGTCAGTTACCGTCGAGCCTTTGGTCTCGTCTTCATTATCCTCAATCTGGTTTCCTGGCCGCTCGGCGCGCAGGTCATCAACGAGTGGGTGGCCGACCACACCGGGGACGATACACACGAGTACGTTGAGGTCTTTGGCAGCCCGGGCACCGACTACTCGAACCTCACGGTGCTGCAGATCGAAGGTGACATCAGCACCTCGACCGGCACCATCGGTTATATCGACAAGGTGTACCCCGTCGGAGTCACCGATGCGGCTGGTTTCTGGTTCACCGATTTCTTGTACAACGAGATCGAGAACGGCAGCAAGACATTTCTGCTGGTCGATGACTTCACCGGTCTCGAGGGGGACGATGTCGACCTGAGTAACGACGGGGTGATCGACACCACCTTCTGGGCCGCCCTGCTCGACGACGTCTCCATATCCGACCTTGATGCCGGCGACGGCCTGTACAGCGCCGTCGTACTCGACTCGAGCATGGACGCGAGCACCTACATTCCCGGCGGCGCATCGCGCATACCCAACGGCACCGATACCGACGTTGTCGGCGACTGGATGCGCAACGACTACATGGGCTGTGGTCTGCCCGGCTTCAGCGGGTTCCTCGAGCCCTACGAGGCGTGCAACACACCGGGGACAGAAAACTCGACCGAGGAGCCGCCGCCGCCGCCGCCAACCCTGAACGAGTGGGTCGCCGACCACGCCGGCGCGCTTGATGACCACGAGTTCGTGGAGATCGTGGGCCAGTCGAACTCCGACTACTCGCACGCGTGTGTGGCGGTCATCATCGGCGATGCCGGATCCGCCGGCTACGTCGACGCTGCTTTCCAGGTTGGCGCCACCGACGGCAGCGGCTACTGGGCGAACGATTTTGTGACCGCCGAGCTCGAGGATGGTTCCTTCACCCTGCTGCTGGCCGAGTGGGACAGCTGCGCCACAGCGGTGGGCACCGACCTCGATACCAACGACGACGGTGCCTTTGACGTCACCCCTTGGACGCAGATCTACGACTCGGTCGCAGTGAGCGACGGTGGCGCCAGCGACGTGGCCTACTCGAGCACGGTGCTAGGGCCCGCCTTCGACGGTCTGACCGGGCCGCCGGGCGGAGCCTCACGAGTGCCCGACGGCACGGACACCGACACGGTCAACGACTGGAAACGCAACGATTTCGACGGAGCGGGTTTCGCGGCGATGAGCGGTACCCTGATGAGCGGTGAGTCTTTCAACACCCCGGGCTGGCTCAACCGGATCGGCCGCAGCGACTACTATTCGAACGTCGACTACACCTCGGGCGTCGACCTCGGCGTCACCCTGCACCTGACCGTCGACGACCACAAGCGCTTCGACTACACCGACTCGGACACCGACACCTGGGATATTCTCGAGCCGGCCCAGGAGGACCCCAACAACTCGGCCAAAATTCTCGACACTTACAAGAACGCCTCCTATGTCAAGCAGACCGGCGGCAACAGTTTTTACGACCGCGAGCACAGCTGGCCGAAGAGCTACGGTTTCCCGGACCTCGAACCGGGCAACTATCCCTACACCGACTGCCACCAACTGTTCCTCGCCTACAGCGCCTACAACTCCGATCGCAGCAACCACCCATACCGCTACTGCGTCGGCTGCACCGAAAGAGCCACTGAGGAGAACAACGGCACCGGCGGCAGCCCGGGCACCGGCTACCCCGGTTTCTCGAACTGGGACACCGGCGCGTACACCGACGGCAGTTGGGAAACCTGGATCGGCCGGCGGGGCGACGTGGCGCGGGCCCAGTTCTACCTCGACGTGCGTTACGACGGGGGCACCCATGGCGTAAGCGGTTATGCCGAGCCGGATCTCGTGCTCACCGACACCCAGGCACTCATCTCCGCGTCGAACACCGGCAACAACGAGGCGCTGGCCTACATGGGCATGCTCAGCGACCTGCTGGCGTGGCACCTCGAGGATCCGGTCGACGATGACGAGCGCCGTCGAAATGACGTCGTCTACTCCTACCAGGGCAACCGCAACCCGTTCATCGACCACCCCGAGTGGGTCGAGTGCACATTCCTGGGCACCAACTGTCCACTGTTCGTCAGCGACTTCGAATCCGGCGATGCCTCCGCATGGTCTGGCCACCTGCCCTAACGCGCCCTGAGCCCTTTGAGACTAAATTCTGCGCCACCGCGCAGGACGTTGACCGAATGGAGCTACCCTCGATGGTGGTGGCAGCTGGATTCAGCTCGGTGCGAGTGAGTTCACCGGCGCCCGGCCGAGCCGACTCGCGTACCCGTGTCAACAGGCCGCACTGACCTCTGCCGGCCTGGCATTTGGTGGTTCGCTGGTTGCGGCCGTGATCGCCGCTCGCCGTGGGCTCGCTTCGTCGATGCGGCGTCCGAGCCGGGTCGTCGCCGCAGCGCTCGGCGTGCTGTTGACCGTCGCGGTGTCAGGACATCTGATCGGGGTCGATGCGAATCAGGTTCGGCATCTGGCGCCGTCCGCCGAATTTCGCGCCACGGTATTCCACGTCACCTCCTGCCCGAAACAGCCTCAGGGCGAGCGTTTTCCGGGTCTGGATCGGCTACTCGAGCTGATGGACGGCAACGGGCTCGTTTTCTACCAATCCTCACATCTCTCACCGCTGGCGGCACGGGACGGTATCATCGCGGCAGACGACGTCGTCGTCATCAAGATCAACTACCAGTGGGCTGCGCGCGGCGGCACCAATATCGATCTCCTGAGGGGACTCATTCGAACCATCGCCGACCTCAACATTCTCGACTGCATCTGGATCAACGCCAACCCCGTCACCGGCCCTGCAACGGGCTACAGTGGGGCGACCCGAACGGACCAACTGGTTGCCAGCACCGACCCGGTGGCCGCCGACATCTGGGCGGTTCGAAACATACTTGTTCCGGCCTTCGAAGCCAACGGTTTCACGGCGCCGTGGCCCTACCCGAGCGCCGATCCCGATGACCCCAACAGCGCCTTTCGCAGGTACCTCGACAACTCCATGGATGCCCTGTTGGCGGCTGGCTATCAGGTGACAAATCGCGAAGACGCGATCGACGCCATTCACGCCGATGCCGGGACCTCACGCCCTGATGGGCGAGAAGCCACTGGGAGAGCGCGTCCCGGGTAAACTGGACCCATGCGAATCGCAACATGGAACGTCAATGGACTGAGGGCCCGCCTCGATTACGTACGCTTGTGGCTCGAGGCTCGAAAACCAGATGTCGTCGCGTTTCAGGAGCTGAAGCTGAGCGACGAGCTTTTTCCCCACGAGGAGCTTGCCGAACTCGGTTACAAGGCCGCCGTGCTCGGGCAGAAGGCATGGAATGGAGTCGCCGTACTCGCCCGCGTCGAGCCATCGGTTCTCGTGCGCGGACTGCCCGGTCAGGAGGCGATGGGCAGCCGGCTGCTCACCGCACAGATCGGGGAGGTCTGCGTTACCTCGCTGTACTGCCCCAATGGCAAGAGCATCGACCACGAGGATTTCGGGCGCAAGCTCGCCTGGTTCGATGCATTGGCGGAGCACCTCGATGCGCACTCCGCCGACCCGGCGATCGTGATGGGCGACTTCAACATCTGCCTCGGCCCTTTGGACAGCTGGGACCCGGAGGGGTTCGACGGCAGCATCTTCCACACCGACGAAGAACGGTCGAGGCTGCAGACCCTGCTCGACCGGGGTTTCGTCGATCTCTTCCGCCATCTCAAGCCGGAGGCGCGTGAGTACTCGTGGTGGGACTATCGTCGCGGCGCCTTCTACCGCGGCCACGGCCTGCGTATCGACCTGGTGCTCGGCAACGCGGCAGTGGTCCCGCTGGTGCGATCCGCCGAGATCGACCGCGATTGGCGAAAAAAGCACGACGGCCTGACTGCCTCCGACCACGCTCCGGTCGTAGTTGATGTCGAGCTGTGAGCTGTACCTTACCGATGGTTTTGGCAGCATCTGGAGTTTTCCCATGAGCAATACACGAGTCGTCGAGTTCCCGAATAAGTACGAGGCCGAGATTGCTCTCGCCGAGCGGTCCCTTGATATGGTTGAGGAGCGAGTCGATAACGGCCGGCTCCCTGATGATGCCGTGCCGAAGGGCGATGTATTCTCCTTGCTCGACGCGATCGGTGGCCTCTTGCACCTCGAAGTGCTCGAGGACGAGGGCAGGCATGTTTCCCGGAAGAAGACGGAAGGCGTCGTCGAGCAGCTTCGATCGGCGGTCGGCGCGATCGAGCGGTGGCCGTTGGTTCCGCGGGCCCTGGTCATTGCTCCTCTGGTCGAGATGCTCGAAGACGTGGCGCTCCAGTGGCTGGTGCTCGAGCTGATGATGATGCTGCCGAACGTCGATTTCCTGGAGCCACAGGAACGGCAGATCTTGACTCCGGCGTTTCGGAGAATCATCCCGGTTCACGTCGAGATAGTGATCGATGAGGATCAGTGGGCGCCTGAGTTCGAGGAGTACCTCCGTGTCTTGCGCCTTTTGGTACTTGAGGATCAAGAAGACGACGGTTTGCTGCTCACACTGAGACGTGGAATCATCTTCCATGCACCGCGCAGCAGGGAACACATACACGTGCTCAGACGTCGAGAGCTGGTGGCCGCCGAGCCCCTTCCTCAGGGAATCACGGACGCCATCGACGAGCTGGCCGGCGAAGCCTT
>CAZCEX010000385.1:0-4754 GCA_964497785.1 uncultured Thermoanaerobaculia bacterium
GGCGAGGCGGGTTGGGCCGGGTCGAACACACCATGGGCGGAATCGACATTCAGCACAGCAGCCCTTGGTTCAGCCAGTCTCGATGGCGAGACAATCACCTTTGAGGTGCGCTACGGGACCGACTCGGCTGTCGATGACGACGGCTTCGCTTTTGACCTCTTCGAGATCACCAACGTCATGGAGCGATTGCCAGACGCCCAGAGCGACAGCTGCTCCCCGGCGCTGATCTTCGCCGACGGGTTCGAGTCGGGGGACACATCGAGTTGGTCGAGCACGTCGGGGTAGGTCTCAGTAACAAGGGGTCCTTCGCGAGCTCATGGCGACAACATCGGTGGCACGTGAGCCTCTTGAAAAATTCCTGGGATCGCGGCCGGGGGTAAACCCGGGCCTCGTGGGCGCACGTAGGGACAGGGTTTACCCCTGTCCGAGGATTCTGAATCTCGTATCAAGAGGGAATGCTGGCGAATATTGCAGGAGGCTCACGTGTCATCGCACATCCTTTTCGGTCCACGAAGACTCTCCGGGCTCAAGATGACAGATTCCGCCGCGCTTCATCGGCCGCCAGGTCGAACACAGCGTCGAACTGGGGATTCACGCCTCTGCACCCTTCGACGACCGCTCTGGCCCACCGCACATACTCGAGCATTCGTTCTACGGACCACCCAACCGGCGGGCTGATCGCCATATCGCGCAGATTGCAGATCTTGTCTGCGATCTTGAGCTGCTTCGCCCGGGCCGACGCATGCGGCGCGTGCTCCACCTGGAGCCTTTTTCGTTCCATTTTCGGCAACGACTTGTCGTCCGTGACCTCACCGACCAGCCCGGCAACCTCGGCCCCGAAACGCTCCTCAATTTCCTCGATCGAGGTCCGGGTATCCTCCACCGTATCGTGTAAAACCGCCGCCAACAGCAGCGCCTCGTCCTCGACCCCACCCTCCACCGCCAAGACAGCGGCCACTGCGATCGGGTGGTTGATGTACGGGGAATGCTCCGCGTCCTTGCGTCTCTGGCTGGTGTGCCTCTCCGCTGCAAATTCGATCGCTTGAAGCAGTCTTTTGACGTTCATCGGATCAATCATACTTCCTCGGCATCTTTTCTCTCCGTATGCGACCCTCGGAAGACAGGAACGAGCTCGTTTTCTCGGTCGACTGGCACTCCGCGCCCGGAAGGAGCGAGAAGTCTCTGACCGCTCGAAGAGTTGGCGCCCAGCCGTAGAGGCTCGACGAGCTGATTCTTTCGAGACAGGTGTTAGAGATACTCACTGCATCGGGTCTGGCCTGAAATAGACAGGACCGCCTGAACACCTGCTCAATCGCCGATTAGACAGCCCGCCCAGCAACGAGTAGGATCACCGCTTGGGAAAGGAGTCCCCCTTGCTGATAGCCATCCCTTCAGACACCACCGACGGCCTCGAGGCCGCCATTTCCGAGCACTTCGGCCACTGCGCCGCATTCACCCTCGTCGCCGTCGCCGACGACACAATCGGCGAGGTGTCTATCCTCGAGAACTCCGCTCACGTGGAGGGCGGGTGCATGGCGCCCGTGAACCTGCTCAAAGATAACGGGGTTGAGGTCCTGATCGCCGGCGGCATGGGCATGCGCCCGCTCGCCGGATTTCAGCAGGTCGGCATCGATGTGCATTTCAAAGAAAACACCATTACGGTGCGAGAGGCGGTCGATCTCTTCCTCTCCGGCGGCTGCCAGGCATTCGGCGAGGCGCAGACCTGCGGCGGCGGGGAAGGTGGTTGCGGCGGCCACGACCACCACGACAATCACCACGGCGAACCCCAGACCGTGCCGATCGACGGACCCGCCGATGTGCGCGAAGGTCGCCTCGTCACCCTCGAGTACATCCTCAAGGATGGTGAGGGCAACCTCCTCAACAACTCGGAGCAGAGCGGTCCGATGCGCTTCGTCTTCGGGGCCAACCAGATCTTGCCGGCGCTCGAGCGTGCCGTCGCGGGGCTGGAGCCGGGTGCGCACGTGGTCCAGGAAATTCCGGTCGCCGAAGCCTTCGGAGAGCGCGACGAGGCTCGGATCATCGAGACCCCCCGCTCCCAACTCCCTCCGGACGCGTCGCTTGGAAGCGTCGTCGCCGGCCAGGACAGTTCGGGGCGCCAATTCCCCTTGACCATCCTGCACATCGACGACGAGATCGCCCGTCTCGACAGCAACCACCCCCTCGCGGGCAAGGACCTGGTCTTCGACCTGACTGTCACGAATGTCGAAGGCATCAAGGCTGGTTAGCCACTTACCCCCGGACGACTTCGAAAATTCGAGGCAGGTGCACTAGAGACGTTACGTAACGTGCTTCAAACGAGAGAGTTGAGCAGAGATTTCGATCGGTGATTTTTCCCCGAGCTCGGGCTCGGTTCCAGTGTCCGATAGCGCTTGACGTTCTTTTGGTTGTGGCTACGCCACCTTGGTATGGGATGAGGCCACCTGGCCGTGACACAATACCGCGGGTGAAGACCCCCACCACCCGTTCGCAGGCGCAAGAACTCGACACCGGCGACCCTATCGCCGCCTACCGCGACCGCTTCGCATTGCCTCCCGGCCGCATCTACCTCGATGGCAACTCCCTGGGACCTCCGATGCGTGACACCGAGGCCCTCCTCGCGAGCACCGTGCGCGATCAGTGGCGCCAGGAGCTGGTGAGCGCGTGGAACAGCTGCGGCTGGATCGACCTCCCACGCCGCGTCGCAACCGCGATCGCCCCCCTGATCGGCGCCGACGACGACGAGGTCATGGTGGCCGACTCCACGTCCGTCAACCTCTTCAAGCTGCTCGCCGCAGGGCTCACAATGCGGCCCGAGCGGCGTTTCATTCTCTCCGAGAAAGAGAACTTCCCCACCGATCTCTACATGGCCCAGGGCCTCGCCGAGCTGCTCGGCGAACGCGCATCCCTGCGTCTGGTCGAAAGATCCCGGCTCGCCGAGGCTCTCGACGACGATGTGGCCATACTCATGTTGACCCAGGTGGATTTCCGCACCGGTGAGCTGCTCGACCTCGGAGACTGGACATCCGCAGCCCATGCCACCGGCGCCCTCGTTCTGTGCGACCTCGCTCATTCAGCGGGCGCTCTGCCCGTCGACCTGCATGCCCTCGACGTCGACCTGGCAGTTGGCTGCGGCTACAAGTACCTCAACGGCGGCCCTGGGGCGCCCGCTTTTGCTTATGTCGCTCGCCGATTACACGATCAGCTGGTCTCACCCCTTTGGGGTTGGATGGGACACGCTGCGCCGTTCAACTTCGACAGCGGTTATCGACCGGCCCCAGGCGTCGAGCAGTTGCAGGCCGGCACGCCGCCGATCCTCAGCCTCACCGCGCTGGAGCACAGCGTCGGCCTGATAGCCGAAATCGGCATCGACCGGCTGTGGGCCAAGTCGCAGCAGCTCACCCAGCTCTTCATCGAGCTCACTGCCCCCATCGCAACGAAGCACGGTTTCGAGGTGGCCACGCCCCGGAACCCGCAGCACCGGGGTTCGCAGGTTTCGCTGCGCCATGCTCAGGGCTACGCCATCGTGCAGGCTCTCGCCACCGACGGCGTGATCGGGGACTTTCGCGCCCCCGACCTGCTGCGCTTCGGTTTTGCGCCGGCCTACATCCGGTCTGTCGACGTGTGGGACGCCGCCGCCGTTCTCGGCAGGGTGATGGATTCAGGCGCCTGGAATCGGCCCGAGTTCTACGAACGCCGCAAGGTCACGTGATGCAGACATCTCGGATCCTGCAAAAAGGAGAGCAAAAACGATGGTGCGAGCAGTTGTCCTATCCGTGCTCAGCCTGGCCGGCGCAGGCATGATGATGGCATCGGACATCACACCGATGTCTGCATCCGACGCGATGGCCCTGCCACAGACGCAAGCCGACGCGCGCCTCAAATACGCCGAGCACGAGCTCGCTTTCGGCGATCTCCGCCTGCCCGAGGGGGATGGCCCCCACCCGGTTGCCATCATCGTGCACGGCGGCTGCTGGCTCGCCGAGTACGGCCTCGGCCACATCTCGAGTCTCGCCGCCGCCATAACAGCCGACGGCGTCGCCACCTGGAGCATCGAGTATCGCCGCATCGGCGATGAGGGAGGAGGCTGGCCAAACACTTTCGTCGATGTCGGAGCGGCGGCTGACCACCTCAGGATTCTGGCCGGAAGATACCCCCTCGACCTCAGTCGCGTGGCGGTGGTGGGCCACTCATCGGGCGGCCATCTCGCCTTATGGCTGGCTGCCCGCCACACCCTCGAAGCCGATGACTTTCTGCGGGGCTCTGATCCCCTGCCAATCATCGGCGTTCTGAGCCTGGCCGGCGTCCCCGACCTCGCCGCCTACTCTGCTCCCAAGGGCTGCGGCGCTTCAGTCCCCGCCCTGCTCGGCGGCAACCCGAATGACCATCCGGACCGCCTCCGCCGAACATCTCCCATCGAGCGCCTGCCCCTCGGGGTGCCTCAGATTCTGATTTCGGGTGACCTCGATACCATCGTGCCCGCGCGCCATGCCACCAACTACGCTGCCGCCGGGCAAGGTGACCTCATCACCACCACGGTGCTCGAGGGCGCCGGCCATTTCGAGCTGATATCACCTTCGAGCACCGCCTGGCCCGAGGTCAACGAGGCCCTGCACTCGTTGATCGACCGGTGAGTTTTCCCTGAGCCCGTGGCCGTTACCTTTACCGTTGTCGAATGCCCAAAACCGGTAACGACAACGGACTCGGGCTCGGGTCCAGTGTCCGATAGCGCTTGACGTTCTTTTGGTTGTGGCTCC
>CAZCEX010000386.1:0-4730 GCA_964497785.1 uncultured Thermoanaerobaculia bacterium
CTTCGGTAACGACAACGATAACGGGCTCGGGCTCGGGCGAAAAACAAACGGTGGGTCAGGTTTTCAACGAAATTTCCGAGTGACTACTCTTCGTCAGGGCTTGACCATTGTGGTAGCAGGCGTCCCGCCTGCGTTTGCCTCTTAAAAGCAACGCGAGAGTTCTGCCTCGAGGCGCTTCTGGACCGGGTCCATTCCATGGAGGGCGAGTGCGCGCCGACGGGCCTCGGCGGCGCGCGTCCGGGCGTCGTCCGGGCGCTCGGTGATCACCTGCAGAAGGGTGGTCGCGGCCTCGAGATCGGGTTCGGCCCAGATGGCGCCCTCCGGATAGGGGCCAACCGAATGCCGCATTCGGGCCGGGAGGTAGGGTACGGGGTATCCTGTGGTCTCATCCAAAAGGTCGGTCACCCCACCGAAATCAGTCGCGACAACCGGTTTGCCCATGAGCATGGCCTCGACGGCTGTGAGATTGAAGGCGCCCCCTCGATGAAGCGAGAGTAATACGTCGCTGGTCGCGAGCAGTTGCCGCCGATAGACGTCCGTAACCTGTTCGTCGACGAGAACCACGGGGAGCTTGGCGGCACGGGCACGCAGCTCGGCGGCAGCCTTGAGATCGGCGCTCGTATTCTCGGCCAGGAGAATCATCTGGCAGCCTCTTGACCCGGATTCGGTGAGTCGTGCAAGGGTATCGAGAGCCGCTTGGGGATTCGACAGTCCGGTCCCCTCCGCCAGGTTGCACGAGGAGAAGAGGCACAGCGAGGAGCGGTCGAGACCAAGCTCGGTCCTGTCGAGGCCTGTTGTGGGCGGCGTGGCGACGAATGGGGGAATGCAGTGCACCGGCACATCGGCGAGGGGCGCAAGAGCGGTCTGGCTGAACCGGGTGGGGACCCAGACCTCGTTGACCCCGCCGAACTGGCGGAAGAGCTCGATCGGTGCGCAGGCAAGATCCCACAACCAGTAAGCGATCACCCGCCCGCCGACGGTCACTGCCGCGGGAATCCGGCTCAGTGCACTCATGGTGTCAGCTGCGTGACAGCACAAGAGAGTGGCCGGGTAGGGGAGGCCGTCCGGGTGCACGATCCTTCCGCCGCTGATCTTTCCCCATACGTCGGCGTTCAGGGCAGCCTCCACGTGTGGGTGTCCCAAAGTGTCGAGCACGTGCCGAAAGCCTCCGGCAAGGTCCTCAGGGAGGGGGGTGAGATCGCAGAAGGAGACCAGATTGACGCCCGCGTTGCCATGTGGAGTGACTTGCGAAGCACTCGTCGCCACGGTTGATGGCTCAGGAGCCGGTGAGGGTCCTTCCAGGGCAGCCGCTGGCGGCGTGGCCGGGCTGTCGTCCTCGGCACCCTGCCGGCGTCTCCCGGCTCCCCGCAGACGGAGGCGAATCTGTCTCACCATGGGCAAACTGCTCAGAACCGGCCGCACCAGCTCCGGGGCGAGATCGAGCTCGGCGCCGCCGCAGCGGCAGAACCAGTCTGCAAAACCCTGCTGGTCGCCGCCGAGTGGGTCGGGGAACTCACGTTGGATGTCCGGACGCGTCTCGTATATCAGCATCGCCAGGCGAGTGATCACCGGGCGCTTTTCGGTGGCCCCCGGTTGGGGCTCGTTGAGCCACATTGACATCGGTCCGGGGTTGCCGAGGTTGGTCGCGGCCAGAATTCGTGCCGCGCGATCCCAACCGCCTGCTTCGGTAGGAATCCTCTCTGGCTGAGCCTGCCCGGCCGCGGGCGTCGATGCACCGATGCCCGTGCCGGCAAGAAAGCCAGCCTCGAGGCCCTCCTGTGCTGCGCCGCCTTCGTCGTTCAACCAGCGCACGTATCCTTCGAGGTCGCTGGTGCAGACCTGGCGGAACTCACGAACGAGGTGGGAACGGTTTTCCCAGAGCGAGAGCAGAAGCCGATTGAGGCGACCCCGTGGGAGGTGAATCGTTTCAGTCAACCACTGCAAGAAGCCGTCCGGGCCGGAGGTCGAGAACGGGTCCGGCCAGCGCCTGCCCTGGGGGTCGACCTGGTGCAGCGTACGCCTCGCGATTGCTGGTATCCGTGCACCACTTGGTTGGAACTGGTTGAACGCGTACGGGATATGGCGCAGATCGTGGTGGCCCCGCGCACGGACCAGATCACGGTAGTGGGCCAACAGCGGTTTCAGCTCCGGGCGATCGGTGAAGGAGATCCGGTCCTGGTGCTTGCTGAGGGTGGTGGGGTCGTCGATGTCGACGCCGCTGAAGTGGATGAACCCCACTCGCCGTCCTTCGATCTCCCAACTTCCGTTACGTTCGGCGAGCCGCCGGTGGGGGAGGTTCCAATAGGCGATGTTGTAGACCGGGTCGCGAAGGATGCTGATCGGTTCGAGGAAGCATGGCGCGAAGTCCATCCATCCCTGGTCGACGAAGACGCCGTTGAAGGGATCGTTCTGTCCCCACAGGGAGACCCTTTGCTGCCACCAGTCAAGAAAGGCTCGGGTTTCTTCCCCCAACCGCAGGCCGAGGAACCCCAGGTTGTAGACACCGACCATGCGGATCTTGCGTTCCGACGGGTTGAAGTCGTTGTCGAGCGGCGCCGTGATGTGGGGCGTCAGAACCGCGAGGTGCTCCTGCAGGGCGTGCTCGATTCCTTCGAGACGGTCGCAGACGAGGATGTCAGGGTCGAAGTACAGAGCCGCGTCTGCACCGTAATGGTCGCGAAGGTGGGCAAGGAGAAAGGGTTTGACCGCCGTGTTGAGCTCGAGGATGTCGTAGCGGAAGGCAAGGCTGCTAAAGGCCGGGATGTTGAGGTCGTTGGCAAAAATCACCTTGAATGGAAGGGCATCGTAGTCGACGGCCGGGTCCGGTGTGTCGACAACACAGCAGCAGACCTGATATCCCGGATTGTGCCGTTCGAAGGAGTCCGCAAATACCGATGCCAGGGCGAGGTAGTTGTTCGAGGCGATGGTGCACACCCACGGCCGGTTCACGGCCCTACTTTGTTCCGGCATCATCTGTTTTCCTCTCCTGGAGAATTCCGCGGTAAGCCTCGGCCAGCTGTTGACAGGTTTCTGGCGGTGGGCTCAAGACGTGGGTCCGGCGGTCAAGCTCAGAAGGGAGCCCGGCGTGCTGAGCGGGTGTCGGCCCGTCGCCACGACGGGCCTTGGCCAGTGGGCCATCCGGCCTTCGTCTCGTCACCACCGGGAGGATTTTGCAGACCGCGGTCACGAGACCTGCGTACTCGTGGGGCGTCGCATCGACGATCTGAAGTCCGTTATTGATGACGAGCGATGAGATCTCTTCGAAGGCTGCGTGGCTGAAGTCCAGCCAGGAGGCCAGCCCGCGGTTTCCTCGCACCGCAAGCCCCCTGTACTGACTCCGTGGAGGGGCCGCAATCTCGTGAATAAAAACCCCGTCCTGAAAAGAAATGCGGTGCGCGTCGCCGGGACCGATCAGGTGGACCTCGTGACCTTCGGCGGCAAGTCCCGAAGCCAGCTGCCGCGGCGCATGTGGGTCGCTTTCGGCCTCGATGTCGTTCGTTTTTCCCACCAGAAGGGCGATGCACAGGGGCTCAAAATCCAGGGGAAGCACTTCCTCCCGGGTCTCGAAGAAGGCCGACGGCATCGACGGGCAGCGTGGGGAACTCTCTCTCTTGAATGGCGTGAACAGGCGTGCGACCGGTTCTATCGTGCTCGGAATTCGGCGCCGGGAGAACAGGCCCTGGAACAGCCCCTCGATCGAGCCCTTCCAGAGCATGCGACGACCGGACTTGTAGAGCTCTTTCGGCAGCTTGCCCTTACGGTTGAGAACGGTGAGCTGCGAAAAAAACCACGAGATGATGCGCAGTGCGGCCGTGAGGCTCTTGCGCCGTCCTACCGTTGAGCTGCCGTTTTTTAAAGCGAAGTACACCGTCGAACGCAACCAGCAGTACCAGTTGAGGTCGTACGGGTGCTTGCCCCGATTTCTGCCGGTCCCTGGGAAGTGGTAGACGACGGCCTCTTCGAGGTGCTCGAGTCTGCAGCCCGCCCGCCCGAGGCGGACGGCGATGTCTGCGTCGTCGAAGAGATACTCGAAACGTTCGTCGAACCCGTTGATCGAGAGCAACGCTTGTCGCCGATAGCTCATGTTTGTGCCGTGAAAGCGAGGGAACCACCATCGTTCGGGAGCGTGCGTTCGTGGTCTTTCATCGTGGCGGCCCTTGACGTCGATCTGCTCTGCAAGGACGGAAACGATCCCGCAGAGGAACTGGAGGGATGCCGCGCCAGGGTTGACGTTATAGGTGCGGCCTCCGGCGCCGGATACGCCGGCGTCGCGATAGGCCTCGGCGAGCTGCCCCAGCCAGTGCCGGCTCGCGACGGAGTCGTCGTCGATGAAGGCGACGACATCGCCCGCCGCGTGGGCGAGGCCGACGTTGCGCGAGCACGACAGGTTGAAATGGGGGCAAGAGGCCAGATGTACGCGATCGCCGAACTCCGCCCGCACCATGTCTTCACTGTCGTCTTGAGTCGGTCCGACCACGACGATGACCTCGAACTTTGGGTAACTCTGGTGGTTGAGAGAGTACAGCAGGGTCCTGAGAGCGTCACGCCGATCGCAGGTGTTGACGACCACGGAGATGGTGACATCGGTGACGTTCTGACCTTGCATGCCCACGGGCGTTCTTTCCTTCGGACCCTAGTCGCGGGTGGCGTCGTCGATGCGGGTCTCGGCGACCGTGGTTTCAGATCGGTCGTCCCGGTTCGCCGTCTCCGCCAGCTCCTGACCGCGTTGG
>CAZCEX010000387.1:0-4707 GCA_964497785.1 uncultured Thermoanaerobaculia bacterium
CGTGGAGTTGGGGTGACATCGACGGTTTCTGCTTCGCAAACCCGCCGAGCCGAGGGGCTTTTGAGGCTCGTTGAGGAGCCCGCATCAAAGCAATGCACCTGAGTCAGGTTGAGCGTGAATCGCAATCAATTTAGCGATATAACACAATTGAACCGCGAAGTCGCAAAGAGCGCAAAGTGCCTGTTCAATTCAGCTTCTGACCAATGCCAATCTTCGCGGTCTTCGCGTCTTGGCGTTTCAAATTTACGCCGCTGCGGTGGGCTCAAAGGATCTATGAGGATACCCTTGATGCGGGTTAGCCCTCTCCGCCGGCCGCCTTCTGCGCTTCCTTGGCTTGCTTTTTCGCTTCTTTGGCTTTCTTCTTCTCTTCCTTGGCGAGCTGCTTCTGCTCTTTCTCCCACGCCTTGACCTTGGCCTTGGCTTCTTTGAGGTCCTCCTTGGTCATGATCTTGAAAGGAACCTTCATGACCTGGCCCGGAATCTGGATGTTGAGGAAGTGTCGGCCGTACTCGATGCCGTCGGGAATGACGAAGTAGAGCCGCCCGGCGCAGTAGCTGTCTTGGCTCATGCTGAACTGCGAGTAAGCGAGGCCTCGGTTCGGGGATGAGGCGTCGGCGAAAAAGCCGATACGGCACGGAATGCTGGCTCGTTTCGGGAGGTAGTTCAACGAGTCGCGAGCGATGTTGGCCCGAGCGTCGAGCGCACGCACCGCACCCATGCCCTTGTTGAACTCTTCCTGAGTGGCCAGAAGGACCTTGGCGCCATCCGGCGTCGTCAGCCAGAAATCCTCCCGCTTCAAGGTCATGTTGTTGTTCGGCAAGACCGTCATCGAGATCTCGATCAACAGCCACTTCTGGCCCACCGAAGAATTGGCCGTTCGGTAGCCCAGGTTGACTACCACCTGGTCATTGGCGACCCGACGCACATATTCACCAGGGAAAGCAAGATGCGCACGCCCCTGGTCATCAGTCCCCTGGGCGAAAGCGGCATCGCCGGGCCACAGCACGCATAACGCGAGGACGAAGACAGGAGCAGCCCCAAGCGGATTTCGAAGATTGAGTTTCATGGTTCCAGATCCTTTCAGTCAACAGTCTACTATTCAATTACTCAAACCACGCAGCCGAGTCATCGATTCCAATGGCGCACTATTCACCAGGCTTTTTCTGCGGGCGCGATGCACCATCAACGACGGATGCCCAGAATGGACATGCGCTGGTGAAGATGGGTGCGCCCGACATCGAGACGTCGAGCGGCGGCGGAGACGTTGCCGTCAGTCATCGCAAGTACTTTTTCGATGTAGTTGCGCTCGGCGTGAAGCTTGTGCTCTCTGAGCGACATGATGGCGTTTTCGCCCTGATCTTCTGAGGGTGCGGTTGCCGCAACGGCACCCCGGCAATAGGCCGGAGGCAGCTGATCGGGTGTGATGGGCTCGGCGCCGAAGACGACCAGGCGCTCGCAAAGGGACATCAGCTCACGCACGTTGCCCGGCCAGCCGTAGCTCTCAATCAAGGGGTAGATGCGCTCGTCGACGTGGCGTGCTCTCATCCTGTGGCGCCGCCAAAAGAGCTCGACGAAATGGTCAAAAAGAGGTCTGATGTCGTCACGGCGTTCCCGAAGCGGCGGCACTTCGATCGGCAGGTGGTTGAGCCTGAAATAGAGATCCTCTCGGAAGTCACCATCTTCGATTCTTGCCTCGAGATCGTTATGGGTCGCGGCGATCACTCGTACGTCGACCTCACGGTCGGTGGTCTCTCCGATTCGGCGTACCCGACCGTCCTCCAATACCCTCAAAAGGCGAGACTGCAAGGTCGTATCCATGTCGCCGATCTCGTCGAGGAAGAGCGTGCCCTGATCTGCCTCCTCGAAGAGCCCGGCCTTGGCGGTGCGCGCATCGGTGAAGGCGCCTCGGCAATGGCCGAAGAGCTCGTCCTCGATGAGGTGGGTGGGGATCGCGGCGCAGTTAATCTTGATGAAGGGTCGTTTCGCCCGCCCGCTGCCACGGTGAATGGCATCGGCCACCAGCTCCTTGCCGGTGCCGCTCTCCCCTCGGATCAGGACCCGTGCATCGGTCGGCGCGGCCTGCTCGATACGTTTCCTGAGGCCGTTCATCGCAGCCGACACCCCGAGCAGCTCGGTGCCGTCAGCCAGCTGGCACTCCAGCCTGGCCACCTGGCGGCGCAGGGCATCGTGATCGAGGGTATTGCGCACCGACTGCGCCAGTCTTTCCGACGTAAAGGGCTTTTCAATGAAGTCATGAACCCCAAGACGAAGCGCCTCGACTGTCTCGCTGATCGATGCCTCACCGGAAACGATGATGGTGGGTGGCAGCTCATCTGCTGAACTCAGCTGCTTGACGAGGTCGACTCCGCTCATGCCCGGCAAACGCACGTCGAGCAGCAGCAGGTCCGGTCTTCCCTCCGCGAGCATAACCAGGGCCTCCTCCGCTGTACCGACGACGCTGGCTGAGAAACCCAGCCGCTCCAACTGGTAGGACACATTGGCGCGGATCCGCGGATCGTCCTCGACGATGAGGGCGGTTGTCATGATGAAATCCCCTTCGCAAAGATCAAACGGAAGGTCGAACCCTCCGGGGTGCTCCGAGTCAGCTCGAGGTCGCCACCGTGTTCAAGAAGTATCTTCTTCGATATTGCGAGCCCGAGACCCAGACCATCGCCGATGCTACGGGTCGTGGTATAGGGCTCGAAGAGCCTTTCTCGGATTGACGAGTCGACGCCAGGTCCGTCGTCCGTGACCTCGAGGTAGGAGCCCGAGAGATCCGATGTCACCGCCAGCCGAACGGTTCCCCTGGAGCCCTCGAGAGAGCGGGAGGCATTGTCGCAGAGGTTGGCCAACACCTGACGGATCATTTCGCTGTCGATGTGGACCAGATGCTCACCGGTTGCCTCCAGGTCAAGCGTTAGATTCGGCCACGCCCCTCCGAATGACTTCACAAAATGCGCGATTTCTTTCGCCAGATCCATCCGCTCCACCTTCGGCCGGGGCAATCGCGCAAACGTCGTGAACTGGTTGGTGAACTGGGCGAGCCGATCGAGTTCCTGCAGCGCACCCTTCGCAGCCTCATCGAGCGCTTCAGCCACCTGCGGCGGTTGCTCCGCCGCCAGGTCTCTGACGCGTTCGACCTCGAGCCGGGCGCCGGTGAGGGGTGTTCGCATCTCGTGTGCCTGCCGCCGGGCCGCTTCTTGCCATGTCGAGAGGTTCTTCAGAGTGGCCAGGCGCTGCCGGTCGCGTGCCATGACCCGCGAAGTGCGTTCGATCATCGTGGCAATTCGACCCACCACATCCCGCCCCATCACACCGACCTCGAGACCTGGCCGACCGGCCGCCAGTCCCTCAAGGGCCGTCTGAAGCCGGGCCAATCGCGGCTGCATCCTCAGATGCCGCACCACCGACCCCACCACGACCGCAAGAACGAGGGCTGCGAAAACAACTAGTAGAATCGTCTCGTATCGCCGGACCATGGCCTCTCGATTGTGATCCAGGATCTGCAAACGATGAACCGTCCGTTCGAGTTCATCAAAACGCTGCCGGTACATCGCCTCATCCTGCGGATCGAGGCGCGCCAGCTGCCGCTGATCATCCAGCGACTGCTCGAGCATTTCGAGAACCTCGGGGTTGACCGTGAAAGCGAAAGCAGCATCCGACAGCCGCCTCTGAACCACCTGGAAGAGCAGCACGGCGACCGCCACCACCAGTACGATCCCCAAAAACTGCAGGACTGCTCTCATTTTCGCCGTCCTCCGGAGATCGTGACCGTCCACTCGTGGCGGAGCACGGCACGGCGCTGAATCGACGTCGCCATGAGCACGCCGAGCACCTTTTCGAGGGGGTCTCCTCTGCGCTCTGCGCTGTCGGTAATGCGAGCGCTCTCGCCCCCTCTGGTGGCTGCGAACGAACGAGAGAACCAGCGCTGAGTATCCTCCTGTTCGGACTGGGAGAAGGGCACCACCTCGAGGGTGAGAGCGATCGAGTCCCCTGCCGCGACCTCCCCTTCCTGCGCTTCAAAGACCGTCAGCTGCACATCGCTCCACCACGCCACCAGGCTCTGCAAGCTTTCGAAATCACGCCGCTCGCCGCGGCCGTCGATACCGACCGCCACCACCTGATACACCTCGTCCCACAGCTCGTAGCGCACATCGATCCGTGCGCCGCCCACGATCTTGTTGCCTTTGATCTCGGCGCGCAGGCCGAAGGTCGTAGTGAGCCCGCTGGAGAGGTGGCGAACGACCTCCTCATCGTCGAGAATCGAGGGAAGACCGCTCACGAGCAACCGACCGTCATCGTCGACCGCCGCTCTGGGCGGTTGCTCCGCTCCAGCCGGCGGCGCCAGCGCCAGGGCCCAGAAGGCCATCAGCAGCGCGAGCCGCTTCACCGTTCCTCCAGATCCACGTAACCCACCTGCAGGCGCAGCACGCCCCACGTATTGCGGTAGGTCAGGCCGGTGGAAATTCGGAGGCCGTAACCGGGCGCCCAGCCCGGCCACGGGCTCGAAGCGAGAGCATTACCAAAGATCTGGATCGTGCTGTCCCAGCGCAGATCGCGCCATTTCTTGCCTTCGCGAACTCGTTTGAGAAAGGCGCCGTGGCCGAAGCTCGCCGCTGCGGTCCACACCACGGTGTTGTTGTTGATGAGTTCAAGATCCGGGCTCGGCAGATCCTCGACCCGGGCAACGCCGACAAAGAGCTCCCC
>CAZCEX010000388.1:0-4686 GCA_964497785.1 uncultured Thermoanaerobaculia bacterium
AACTCCCCGGCGGCGATTATTAAGGCGCAGGCGAGGCCGACAGCGGCAGGAAGATTCGGGGTTCCAGATCGGAGGCCGCCTTCGTGGCCGCCCCCGTCATTGATAGGTTCGAAGCGAAGGGCGGGTGTCCGTCGTTTCACATAGAGCACCCCGATGCCTTTGGGGGCGTACACCTTGTGTCCCGAAACAGAAAGCAGGTCGATGCCGAGCTCGGCGACCGAAAATGGGATCTTACCGACGGCCTGAGCGGCGTCACTGTGAACCAGGATGCCCCGCTCGTGGGCCACCCGTGCGATCTCCCCAATCTCCTGGATCACTCCGGTCTCGTTGTTCGCGAGCATGACGCTGACCATGATCGTATCGGCTCGGAGGCCGCCGGCAATGGTTGCGGGATCGACATGGCCGTTGCTGTCGACGCCGACGACGGTCGAATCGAAGCCCCCTTTTTTGAGCTTTTCGACGACCTCCAGCACCGCCGGGTGCTCTGTGGCCTGGGTCAGGAGGTGGCGGCCGCGGCTCGTTGCGGCCCGAGCCACTCCCTTCAACGCAAGGTTGTTGGCCTCGGTGGCCCCGGAGGTGAAGATGATTTCGGTCGGCGAGGCGGCGCCGAGGGCCTGGGCGACGGCTCGTCTCGCGCCTTCGAGTGCCATGAAAGCGCTGCGGCCCGGCCCGTGTTGTCGGCTCGCCGGATTGGCAAAGTTTCCGGTCCAGTACGGCGCCATGGCCTCTACGACCCGCGGATCGCAAGGGGTGGAGGCGTTGTAGTCGAGGTAAATCACTTCCATGCCTTGCAGGATTACAGGGTTCTGATCTTGGCCTTGAGGAGGTAGACCTGGAAGGCAACGTCGGCCTTTGCGAGCAGCCGTTTGAACTCGGCCATCGGCAGTGTGCCGAGGGGTTCGGCCTCGCGGTCGCCGTAGAGGAAAGCGACGATCTTGCCTCGCACCTTGACCGGGAGCACGATGCAGCTGGATGGCTCGGGGTCCCCGAGGGCCATTCTGAGTTCCTGATTGTGGACCATTGGCGGCAAGGGACCGAGCCAGAAGGCGGTTCCCTGGACGAGGCCGAGAAAGACCGACGGCTCGTTTTTCGGGATGGCAATTGCCCGGACCGCGGTGGGTTCGACTCCAGGTCCTTCGCCCCGCCATCCGACGATGGTGTCGCCGCGGATGGTCAGCAGAAGCCGCCGGCTGAGGAAAGGGCGGGTGAAATCGAACAAGGCGTCGCCAATGTCGTCCCGCATCTCAGCCTGCTGCAGAGCTTCCGCTGCCCGCGCCAGGAGGACTTCGACGGAGTGCGGTTCATCGGGCTCCTGGGGACCCGGCTCGATCATCGGTGCTGGAGGGGTGGTGGTCTCAGGGGTCGGCGACACGACTGGAGGGATCTCTTCGAGAGTGCTTTCTTCGGGGCATTCGCCATCACGAATCGCAAGAGACGGAAACATCGCGAGGTCCTCGTCCGACATCTCGAGCTCGGTCGGCGCCAGACTGCCGAGACGTTCGGCTGTGCTCCTGCGGTGTCGCTCTTGTACCGTCGGAGCGGCCGGCCGGCGGGAAGAGCTTGTCTCAGTTTCCGGTTGGCGGACGCGGGTCGAGATCGGCGGCAAGACCCCGCCTCCGGTCAAGCGTTTTGCCAGACCGAGCATGCCGGTCGATCGCTGGGCACCGAAAAACCGGGCCAGGGTCTCGACGAGGCGCACCTCGAGCGCGGCGTACGTCACGATCATGCATCCGGTCATCAGGCCGAGCTCGTCTTGAACAAGGAGGTCTCCGGGATCGAGAGCGGCCACGTGAAGGGTTTTTCCATCCCGACGGAATGGCACGACCCCGAATCTCTGTGCGACGCGTGGTGAGATCAGGCTGGCGACCTCGGTCGGAGTAGCGGCGAGCTGTGCCGCTGAAACGACCCGGGACCTGGTGAAACGTCCGAGTTGCTCGAGTACTGTGTGCTCTGATGCCAGTCCAAGATCGAGCACGGCGGTGTCGGCCCGGTAGCCGGCCGTCGCGCAACCCTCCACCACCGCATTGACCTTGGTGGTCTGAATCACACCCTCGTGCACGAGGTGCTCGGCGAAGGAACGCACCCTCATATAGATACTAGCGTAGCAAATTCGACCCCTCAAAGGGTCGAAAAAGGATCAACATCCACCACCCGATGGACATCCCCCCGGGGCGCCTCGGACTCAATACGAGAAATGACCTCTCGCAGTGGAGGCCGAGTCGGGGCAGTGAGGAAGAGCTGCCATCGCCATCGGTTGCGCAGGCGTTCCATGGGCGAGGGTGCGGGCCCCCGCACACGAACACCCTCGGGCACGGGGCGGATGCGGCGGCCGGCTTCTTCGGCTGCGGCGCGAACCGCCTCGGCGGACGGTGATTCGAAACGAACGAGTGCCGCTCTGGTCACGGGAGGATAGCCAAAGGCCCTGCGGAATCGGAGCTCTTCGCCGGTGAAAGCTGCGACGTCGTGGTTGGCTGCGTGCAGCACTGCAGGGTGCTCGGGGTGATAGGTCTGGATGACGACACGCCCCGGGGAAACTCCCCTGCCGGCACGACCGGCGAGCTGGGTCAGGAGTTGAAAAGTGCGCTCGCCGGCGCGGAAGTCGGGAAGGCCGAGAAGCGCATCGGCAGAAATAACGGCAGTGAGGGTGACATTCGGGAAGTGATGGCCCTTCGCGACCATTTGTGTGCCGACCAGAACTTGGGCCCGGCCGGAGGCAAAGGCGCCGAGGGTCTCTTCGAGCCCACTTCGGCGTCGAACCGTATCGCGGTCGAGGATGACGGTCGAGACGTCCGGAAAATGTTGAGCGAGATGATGCGCGACCTTCTCGGTGCCGGCGCCGACCGGGTCGAGGAAACGACCCCCACACGAGGAACAGGTCTTTGGAGGGTCCACATGGTGGCCGCAGTAGTGGCACTCGAGGGTCTTCCTCCTGCGGTGAACCACCATGGCCACCGAGCACGAGGGGCACTCGAGAGTGTGGCCACAATCCCGGCACAAGAGCACCGGCGCCCACCCTCGGCGCTGCATGAGCAGGATTGCCTGGTGACCGGCGTCGAGCGTTTCGGTGAGTGTCTCCTTGAGGCGGCGGGAAAACAGGGTGCGACCTTTTTCTCCGGGATCTGGGGGCTCCGCTCGCAGGTCGACGAGTTCGACCTCGGGGAGCACTCCCCCACCAACCCTCTTGGTGAGTCGGAGCCTTCGGGCCAGCTTGCGTTTCTCGAGATAAGCGGCCTCCGTCGATGGCGTGGCCGAGCACAGGAGAACGGGGATCGCCAGACGTTGACCGAGCAACAAAGCGAGGTCTCGGGCTTGATAGCGAGGCGACTCCTGCTGTTTGTATGCCGCGTCGTGCTCTTCGTCGACGACGATGAGCCCCAGGCGGTGAAAAGGAGCGAAAAGAGCGGATCTCGGGCCGACGACAATCTTCGCCTTTCCGGATTGCACGGTTCGCCACTCCCGCCAACGCTCGCCTTCGGCCTGGGCCGAGTGAAGTACTGAGACCAGGCCCCCGAAGCGCTGCTCGACGGCGCCTACGGTTGCGGGTGTGAGGCCGATCTCCGGCACCAGCACCAATCCTTCCCCGCCGCGGTCGAGTACCCGCTCGAGGCACCGGAGATACACTTCGGTCTTGCCGGATCCGGTCACGCCCTCGAGCAGGATAGGGGCGTAGACCTGGTCATCGATGGCGGTCCTGACCGTGGCAACGACGGCCGCCTGCTCTGCTGTAAGGGTGTGGCGGGTCGTATCGCCGTCGAGGGTCCATCGCCGCCGCCGCGATGCCTCCTGGCGGAATCTGCGCACTGCCCCTTTGTTCTCGAGGGCGCGGAGGACGCTGGTTGTGCACCCGACCGCGGCGCAGACTTCTGCCTCGAGGACCGGCGCCTCAGCCTCGGCGAGGTAACGAACGACGTCGCGTTGGCGTGGCGCTCGGTCGCAGAGATCGAGCCACGATTCGGGGTCGCCCGGCGCCAGGGCGATGGCGCCCACCTCTGAGACCGGTGGCCGCGTCGGGCGCTGTTTCTTGATCAGGATCAGTCCGGCGGATTCTAGGTGCTCGAGCGCCGTGCGAGAGGCCGGTCCGACGCGAGCCAAGAGCCCAGCTACAGGTAAGCGCCCTCGGTTCAGCAACTCTCTGAGGATTTTCTTCTGGGCTTCGGGAAGAGCATCGGGGTCGGTGGCGCCACCGCGTGCTGTAGCTTCCGCTCGTTCCGTGTCTGCCCGCAGCAGGCCGGCCGGGAGCATGGTTGCCAGGGTGGTTCCGAGAGGACATCGGTAGTAGGAGGAGACAAAGGTTGCGAGGTTGAAAACGTGGTTGGGCAGAAGCGGCTCACTGTCCAATACGTCGGACAGAGCGCGAACGGCCGATGGGGCGAGATCAGTCGTTTCGGTCAGTCCCACCACGACACCGGTGACCTGACGCCGACGAAGAGGCGCTCGAACGCGGACTCCCATTTTGACAGCCGTCTCGAGGTCCGGGGGGACTTGATACACGAGAGGTTCCGGAGCGCTCTTTGGAATGGCGACATGGGCGTACATCGGGACCATGGTAGCGGTTCGCGGGTCAGGTCTTGGTGAAAATGTTGGGCTTCCAGCTCCGGGCGTTGTTGCCGTACACGATCGGTCCAGTACCTAACCCCGGCCTTCTGGGATGCCGTAGGACGGCCATCCCAGCGTCGCATGAGCAGC
>CAZCEX010000389.1:0-4679 GCA_964497785.1 uncultured Thermoanaerobaculia bacterium
ATGCACGTCGCTTCGCGCCATGCCCGGCGCACGCGGGGCTGCGCGCACCGCGCGCGAAGACACCAACGACCACGATCTCGCTACGAACGGGCTCTTGCAGGAACCTTAAGGCACCGTTGCGGTCCAGCGAACAGCGCTACCGGACTCGAAGCCGTCGACGAAGAGCGCCGGTGACGCCTCGAGGATGAAGTCGATGTCCGTGGTCAACTCATCATCGGTGACGGTGACCACATCCCCGGTCATGGGATCGCAGTCTCCGTGGTATGCCGAACCGACGGGACAGACGATGCCGTCGAAGATCTGGTTGACCCATGCGCCTGAGTTGTCGGTGGTGACGACGTAGGTTCCAGGATAGAGATCGAGGACGAAGGTGCCTGCAGCGCTGGTTCGGATTCCCGTGACGTAGCCTCCCTGGGGTGAGGCCCACACATCGATCTGGGCCTCGGCAATGGGGACCCCTCCTTCAAGGGCACTGACCATCCCGGTGATACCGCCGGACCGCCGCGGCAGAGCGAGATCGATGCCGTCGGTATCCAATCCACCCACCACTGTCACCGGAGTGCCCTTGGTGGGATCACAACCTTCGGGGGGTCCACTCGGACACGGAATCCCATCGTAGAGGGTGTCGATGTAGTCCGGCTGATAGCTGCCGTACTCGTCCGTCACGACGAAAAATGTTCCGGTCTCGAGATAGTAGAGTCGGTAGGATCCATCCAAACCGGTGTCTCTGTCGTCTCGGAGTTGCCCATCCGCGCTCCAGGCCTCTACCCGGACGCCCGCCAGTGGTAGACCAGTCTCGTTGTCGATCACATGGCCGCTGATCGTGCCGGTAACGTCGAGCAAGAAATCCACCCAGCGGAACTGCGTGTCCGCCCCCACGGCAAGCGGGGTCCCGAGGTTTGGAACACAGCCCACCAAGGGTCCCCCTGGACAGGGAATTCCATCAAAGAGCTGATCGACCCAGTATCCATAACCCTTGTTCGTCACGGCGAAACGATCGCCGGGCCAGAGGCCGTCCACACGGTAGTTCCCAAATTCTTCCGTGTAGTCGTAACCAACCACCGACCCCAGTACGTCGGAGATCTCGATTCTGACCGATGACAGAGCGGATCCCGTGGCTGCCGAACGCACCACACCGCTGACCGAACCGAGGCGATCGAGAGAAAAATCGATCCCGGCGGTTCCGGTCGCGATGGACACCGGAATGGGTGTGCCCGCCCCCAGATCGCAACCATCCGGGTAATCACTCACGCATGGAAGGGCATCCCAGACCTCGTCACGGTGATCGCGGGCGTTGACCACCGCGACATAGTCACCTGGAGGCAGTCCCTCAACCTCGTACTCCCCGTTCGAATTCAGAGAGGCGGACGAGAAGTCCGAGCCCCCGGTCTGTCGGACATACACCGCCTGTCCGGTCACCGGAACCGTGGTCAACGACTCGGTCACTGTGCCTGATATGGAGCCTCCTCGGTACAGGGCGAAATCAATCCCCGTCGTGGCAACCCCGGCCGCGGAGATGACCGGCGTGCCATCGGTCAAGGTGCACCCGGACGGTGGCCCTTCCCAGCAAGGGATATCGTCGAAGAGTTCTCCCAGATAGATCGACCCGTAGGGATCCTTGGCCAGAACGAAATACTGACCGTCATCAAGCCCGGTGAATTCGTAGACTCCCTGGGACGCGGTGTCGTATTCGAGGAAAGCACCGACAGAGTCAAAAAGCTGAACCCTCATATACAGGAGTTCGCCGGTGCCCTCCTCCGTCAGGGTCCCGGTGATCATCCCCTTGGCCACTATCGAGAAGTCGATCCCCGTGGTCTTCTCGCCGTCGACCACCGTTACAGGTGTGCCACTGGTCGGGTCACACGATGCCGGACACGGGAGATCGTCATACAACTCGTTGAGGTAGTCGGTGTCGTCGGTGGCGACGAAATAGCTGCCGGCATTGAGCTCGTCAACGATGAACTCACCAGAGGAACTGGTGGAATCGTACCCGGCACTCGATCCGCTTTGGCTGTACACCCGAACCCTGATGCCCTGGATCGGCAATCCCGTGGTTTCGTCGACAACCAACCCCGAGATCCGGCCCTTTTCAACGAGGTCGAAATCCACCCCTGCGGTGGTGCCCTGCCCTACGACCGTCACCGGAGTTCCGCTCAGAACGGAACATCCAAACGGCGAGCAGTCGATGCCGTCAAAGAGCTGCTTGACGTAGTTGTAGCTTCGTCGAACGGTCAGATAGTAGGTCCCATCTGCCAAACCACCCACCTCGTAGGTGCCATTCGATACCGTGCCGGAGTCCTTGATGTAGGTTCCGAATATGTTGAAGACCTCGACATCCGCGCCGGAGATCGCCAGACCCGTCGTCCGGTCGACCACGGTCCCCGTGATACTCCCCAGTTTTTCCAGGTCGAAATCGATCCCAGAAACCGTGCTGTTGATCGCAACCAAGATCGGAGTCGCGGCGGCGAAAGAACAACCGGCCGGGGGTTCAACAGGGCAGGAAACATCGTCGAAAAGCTCGCCCTTGTGGGTCGAAACGTCAGTCCAGACGGTGTAGGTGCCGGGCGTCAGGTTGTCAAACCGGAATTCCCCGGCTGCGTCCGCCCAGCTCCAGGCGACGAGGTATTCGTCACCATTGTAGATATTGACCCGCGCATCTTCTATGGGGTCCGTCGTGGCTTGGTCTCTGATCTGACCGGTAACCACACCTCCCCGATCCAGGACGAAGTCGATGCCGGAAACCACACCTCCGACCGTCACCGAAACAGAATCGCCCGTGGCCGGATCGCAGCCATGAGGAGGCCCACCTGTACAGGGGTGCCCGTCATAGAGTTCATCGAAGAACCCATAGGAATTGTCGGTCGCCAGGAAGTACTCGTTGGTCCCGAGCCCGCCGACCGAGTAGTCGCCGGTCGCATCAGTGTAGTCGCTCGCAACTTGGAAACCAGCACCGTCGAAGGCCTCGACATATGTCCTGATCGGGCTCGCGGTCGCCGCGTCGGTCACGGATCCCTCGATTCTACCGGCGGTAGCGAGTGACAGCGTATAGGCGCCCACCGCTTGGTTGCTGCCGCTGACCCGGATCAGGTACTCACTACCCACATAGGCGTTGAAGACCACGGACGAATGAAGCCCGACCGAGTCGTCACTGCAGACAATCTGATTCGACATTGTTCCGGGACAGTCCCAATGAACCGAAAGGACCGTGTCGTACGTTGAACCGAGAGTTTCCGCCACGATCACTCCGGGCTCGGTGGGGACAAACCGGTACCAGACATCCGGGGAGGTCAGCGACGCTCCACATACGGCCTCGCCATCGTTGGTGGCCTCGGTGGTATCGCCGGCGTAGGCGCCCCCGATGACGGCCGGAAAGGCGTCCTCACAGTTGTCGTTCGCTGGAATCGCTCGCGTGCCACCTCCACGTCGGTTGAGGTGCTTGACCCGTGTTGTTTCTGACTGGCGACGAGGCGGGGCGGTACCAAGCTCGGCTGCGCGGGCGAGGTTGGCGGCCTGGGCCTGCACCGCATGGAGCTTGGTCATGAGCTCATCGGTGGCCCCGTCCGGCAGTGAGTGGATCCGTCGTTCGAGATTCTGGAGAGCTTTCTCCGCGGCGTCGGCCTGGCGCTCGAGGGTCGCCTGATCGAGGGTCCCCCGTTCGTGGTTAACCTGGGCGAGCTCGATCTGGCGCTCGATGGCGAGCCCGACCTCGACGAGTCTCGATGCCACCGACTCGTCCATCGACTCCGCGAGGAGAAATCCTGCCGGTTGCAGTGCCACACAGCACACGGTGACAACGAGCAACGATCGAATGCGGCGTCTCGGCATTTCCGGCCTCCAGCGAGCGTATTATCAGCGATCGAGAACGAGACCTAATTACAAGAAAACAAGGAGGATCTCAACGATTAAAGTGAGCCTATCACCTTCCTTGAGGGGATCCATCAGCTCGCTAGGCTCGCTCCCAATGACACACCCCATGTCACCCCGAGCAAGCGAACGAAGTGAACGCGTCGATGCTCCCCACAGGTCAGGAAGCGCGCCTCTCGAGAAGGACCACCTCGTATTTTCGGGAGACCCTTCGACTTAGTCGCGGACTCCCTCGCTCAGGGTGACATGTTTTTCATCGCCTCTGTCATTCCAGAAGGTGCCGCCGCCCAGCGGCATGGCGGTGCTCAGGATGACAAGCTTGGGGTCACTGCTCGAGGCTCGGTTCTCTGGTCATCATTCGGTTGAGCCACGCTATCGCTTTACCGTCAGCACCTCGCGGTCGGGATCGACGATGACCTCGACTCCCGAATCGACCCTGAACTCGGCTCGGCCTCCGGGCATGGCCACGAGCTTCCGCTTCTCGCCGATTTGAACCGGCAGAGGCATCTCGAAGTCCGGGTCGTCCCATTCGATGACCACGGATTCACGACCACTAGACGGCGACCGGCTGACGGTCCATGAGGGCAGTCCGGCCGTGTAGAGATACCGCTGCCAGAACCAGTCAAGCTCCCAGCCGCTCTCCTCCTCCACCAGATCGATGAAGTCCTGTGTCGTGGCGAAGCGACAGTTTCCGGGACTCTCACCATCGGCGAATGTCCAGAGAATCTCGGAGAACCTCTCCTCGAGGAGGAGCAATCTGAGCATGTGGAGCACCCACGCGCCCTTGCCATAGATGTCGGGTGAATAGGCTTCGG
>CAZCEX010000390.1:0-4656 GCA_964497785.1 uncultured Thermoanaerobaculia bacterium
GTCGGCCTCCGGCACAGCCCGGAATCAGACACCGGCCATCGAAGCAACATCGGTATGGTCAACCTTTCCAGGACCACCGAGGCCACCATTCGGGTCATCAAGGACTATCCGCCAGACAAGGACGGCCTTTACAGTGCCAAGCTGTACACCCTGGCGCCGGGCCAGTTCCTGCAGCGCAACGTCTTCCGGGATCTCGGTCTCGAAGACGAGTTGCTGAAGGTGTCGTTGAGACTTGAGGTCGAATCCGGTGGGCCGGTGGCCGCCTACGCCTCGGTGATCGACAACGTGACCCAGGACCCGGTGCTGGTGAAGGCCCAGTTCGCCGCCAGACCGCCCAGATGAGTTGACTGGAGCCGGCTCATCGGGCCACCGGCCGACCACTCACGAGTCATGCAGCCGAGAAGGCTGCACCACAAAGTGTCGAGGTATTGTGGCGCGGGCGTCCCGCCCGCAGATCCGCAAACTGAACAGTATTGCGGCTAGCTGGGCGTCGGCGGCGATTCGGCCGGCGCCTCGGTGCGGTCGGGCCGCCGGAATATCTTCCGCAAGCCGAGTCCGATGAGCAGGCCTCCGGTCAGCAGGTGGGCGCCGAGAATAAACTTGAACTGAGCCCACTCGAAGTACCACCAGGCGGAACTCCAGCCTGCCGAAGCGCAGATGAACATCCACACGAACCCTGTGATGACGACGACAGCGCCGACGACGATACAAACCATCTGAACCTCCTGATCAAGCGTGTCCGTTGAGATCGGTCGCGGGAAGCTCGCGGGAATCCCTTTTCAAGAGACTAGTCCGTCCCCATGCTTCTCGTCAAAATCGTCTTCGACCTGCGCGGCTACCCCGCGGGAAGCCACGAGCTCCTCCTCCAGCGCCTCGGCGACAGCCTGATGCGATCGGCGTGGTGGAATGTACCTCAGGTCATCTATCCCGACCGGAGAGCTGTCGCCGGCTGGGACACCAGCAGCTGGATCCTCGAGGCCGCCGTCGCCCTCATTACCGGGGGCTGAGGTTCCGACGGGGCCGTGATCTTCTGCGCCATGACCGGGGCTGAAACCCCGCACATTCTCATCTCTGGACGAGTTCCGGGAAGGAAGTTTCCGGTCTCACAACACCACCGAGTCCTCATTGTGGTAGCAGGCATCCTGCCTGCGGCCTTTTTAACGGTTCCAGATGTGCGCTTCATGCGCATCTTGGTTCAGGGGGGTGTCGATCGCTGGAAAAACATTCAGAGCAAACGCGTTGACGCCAGATAGGTCACGGCGCTGATCGTGCCGCACAGCACCGTGCCCCAGACCATGTCCACCACCACGACCTTTAATGGAAATCCGTCGAGGGTGGCAAGGTTGGTGAGATCGTAGGCCGCGTAGGTGACGAGGCCGAGAAGGGCGCCGAGGAGCACCGCGTGACCCAGGCTACGGCGGTCAATGGCCGGCCACACCGCGAGAATGACGATCCCGACGACAAAAACCAGGTAGAAGACGATGGCCGCAGCCCAGTTGACGTTGGGCCGCATGAGGTGGCCCAACTGCGCCTGGTAGAACGATCGTGCGACCACCCCCAACCAGAACAGATCGATGACGAGGAACGTTGCCACAGCGACCGCGTAGAGCTTGAGGAATCCTGCGAATGTCATGATGTGTTCCCTTTCCGATAATCAGCCGGTCGGCGACCGGTTCAGCCACCACAGCGAGGCGTTGAGTACGCTGGCGAAACTGACCCACGCCAGGTATGGCAGCAGCAACATGCCGGCGGCCGGAACCACGCGCCAGAAAAACACGACGGTTACGATGATGGCGAACCAGAGGGCGATGATCTCGACCAGCGCCCAGCCCGGCGTCTGCATCCCGAAGAAGAGAATCGACCACAAGCCGTTGAGAGCGAGCTGGACCGCGAAGACGGTGAGCGCGAGCTTGACGCCTTCGGTGGCGAAGCCCTCTCGCCAGACCAGGAACGCCGCCACCCCCATCATGATGTAGAGCACGGTCCAGACGGGGCCGAAGACCCATGCCGGCGGGTTGAAGGGAGGTTTGGTCAAGGTCGGATACCAGGTTGCGACGCCGCCGGCCGTGGCGAATCCCGACAGGCCGCCGACCGCCAACGGAACCGCGACCGCGATGATGAGCTTGAGGGTGTTGTTCATGCAGGTCTCCGGGGTCGAGGGTACCTGCGGTTCAGTCGAGGTGCAAACGGAATCCCTGTGGGATCGCTTCCGATTCTCGACGACGGGCGCCGACCAATATGATTTCAATTATCCGGAAGTTTTTTCAAATAGAGCCCTTGACCCCCTGCCGATCTTGCGCAACGACTGCACAACGGAGGCAAAGTCCGCGGCGAGCACATCGACGCGGTCGGCAGTGACCTGTGCAACCGAACCCGACCATGGTTTTGACGGTTTTTATCTATTGCCCTCCTGGATGTTCTTCAGGGCCTCGATGCCGGTGGGGCTTTCCGGGTTGAGGGCCAGCGATTTCTTGTACATCGCCGCCGCCTCTTCGGAGTTTCCCGCCAAAAGCAGCGCCTCGCCGAGGCTGTCGTAGACATTCCAGGAGTCCGGATAGAGCTCGGCATTGATCTTGAAAAGGGTGATGGCTTCGTCGAGTCTGTTCTGCTGGAGGAAGTTGTAGCCGTACGCGTTGAACTCGGCTTCCAAGTAGAAATAGCCTGGCGAGTCGTTGTCGCGCTCGGCAACAACTTGACGGATGGCTTCGTCATCCGCTCCGTCGTTGAGCAGAGTGTAGAGGGCCTGCGCGGCTGACGCCTGGTTGGTCACCTCTTCCCAGATTTCGGTGATCGAGCCGTAGTTATTCTGCGCGGCGAATCCAGGGCTTCCGACAAGCTCGGGGAAGCGGGTTTCGAGTTGAAACTCGTTGATCACCTCAGCTATCGTCTTGCCGTCCTCGGCGGCCTGGCGGATCCCGTCCCAGAGCGTGCGCACGTACTCGACCCGGGCCTCGGCGCCCTCGATGGAGAGCTCGCCGTTCCAATGGGCCGGCAGCAGAGTTGTGATGCTGTCCTTCTCGGCGAGAAGGAGGTCCCAGTTGTTGAGGAAACGTGGGAAGTCGTGTTCGATGCCCGACCGCACCCTGAAGCTCGCGAGGCAACCGGGGGTGTCGGTGAGCCAGGTATCGGCCATGGTGTCGCCGGTGAGCAGCAGACCGTGCTCGGGCACGAAGATGGCGGTGTCACTCGCCGTGTGCATGCCGCCGATGTAGGACAGCTCGAAGGTGGCGTCACCCAGGTCGAGCACGATGCGGTCGGAGAAGGTCAGGCTGGGCGCCGGCTGAGATTCGCCCGCCTCGACCACCCGAAGGTTGAGGCGTTTGAGGATGAGGTCCTCCTCGATGGCCGCGGCCTCGGGATCATCGCTGGGAAGGGCCGCGAGCTCGGCTTCGAGCTCGGCGATGCGGTTCGGATACCACGTCAGAAGTCGGTCCCGATTGTCGGCGACCCCCGCCATGCCCGCCTCGATGAGCTCGTGGCCGACAATGGTGCAATCGCCGTAGACCGAGTTGCCGCCGGTGTGGTCGGCATGCTCGTGAGTGTTGATGAGAAAGGCGAAATCAGAGCGGCCGAGCTCGCGGGCGATGACCTGGCGCAGGCCCCTGTCGATCTCCGGCACGCCGAAGGTGTCGACGACCACGATGCCCTTCGTCGTGGCAAACGCCATGATGGATGTCGACGAGATATAGTCGCCGACCCACAGCCGGATCACTCCATCGTCGATCTCCTGCACGTGCAGTGGGAGCCCCGCGATCTCTTCGGCGCCGACCCACGAGGCCGCCAGAAACAGTGAAACAACGACGATCAACAATGCTCTGATTCTCATTTTTTCCTCCCCTTTGCGGAGATCAACTCCCCCCGCATTCCAAAAAATCGAATTGGTACAAACAGATATCTCAAATCGCACTGTATATACGACGGGGGAGGGGTAGGGTTTTGGTGGGAAACAATCGAGGAGTTGCTTGCCTCTGTTACCATCGATGTGTGACCTCTTCGCTGAAAATGAAACCTCCGTTGCGCTGGCTTGCGGCCTGGTTTGTTTCGTTTCTCACAGCGTTCTTTCTTCCCGCAGCGCCGTCGTGCGCGGAAGAAATGGAGTACGCCGGATCTCGGCTTCCAGAGGGAAGGGCACGAAGCTTCGAGGTGCGGCCGGGAATTTACGAGGTGCTCGGTCTGGACCCCGACCTGCCGGTTGACGATCTCGCTGCCTTGCGCTTGATGGTAGGCGATGCCGAGGTGGTTGCTCTGGGCGAAAGCGCGCACACCTCGGGCGGTTACTACCGCGCCAAGCACCGCCTCTTTCGTTTCCTGGTCGAGGAACTCGGATTCCGCGCCTTTACCTTCGAATCCCCGTGGACCGATGCCGAGCTGGTGAAACACTATGTGGAAACCTGCGAAGGCAGCGCGGCGGACGCGGTGATCGGCGGTCTGTTCGACATCTGGGCCAGCCGCTCGGTGGTCGAGATGCTCGAGTGGCCGGGCGTTGGTTCCGGCCTTCTGCCACCGCCCTCCGGCCCCGATCAGGTGGAGTACGTGCTGCATCACGAGCTGGGCCATGCCTATCTCCTGGTGGACCTCGCATACGCCGGCCCCGGGGAGCCATTCCTCATCCCCGGCCAACGCTATGTCGTGAGCAATTTTGGGGCGGTGCCGGCC
>CAZCEX010000391.1:0-4652 GCA_964497785.1 uncultured Thermoanaerobaculia bacterium
GGAGGGGGGGAGTTCGGCTATCTGAGGGCCGTCGCGCTTTTGGAGGACGGCTCGCAGGCAGAGGACCTGCAGTTCGTCAACGCCCCCGAGTTCGGCAGCGCCATCTCGGTGACTGCGGTCGAGCTTCCAGTGTCCGTACTGGACCGCGAGGGCAAGCCGGTCAAGAACCTCACCAAAGAGGATTTCCACATCTACGAGGACAAGGTCGAGCAGGAGATCTCACACCTCTCCCTGCAGCAGGATGTACCGGTGCGCCTCGGGATCGTCATCGACACCTCCGGATCGATGCAGCGGACCCTGCCGGTGGTGCAACGGGTCGTCATGGGTTTCTTGCGCCAGTTGCTGCGACCCCGGGACCGCGCGTTCATCGAGGCTTTCTCCGATCGCCCGGACCTGCTCGCGCCGTTCACCGCAGACTTCGACACCCTCGAAAACGCTCTCTTGGCCCTGTATGCAGACCGTTCGACGGCCCTTTACGACGCAACGATCATGGGGCTTTTCCAGTTCTCCGGCGTTCGGGGTCGTAAGGCGATGGTCGTGCTCACCGACGGCGAAGACACCGTTTCGAAGTACACGTACCCGGCCGTCAAGGACTATGCCCTGCGTGCCGGAGTGACCATCTATGCGATCGGGATCGACCTGCCCGCGACCAAGATCAAGACCCGGTATCACCTCAAGAGGATGGCCGAGATCACTGGCGGACGGGCCTTCTTCCTCTCCGAAAAAAATGATCTGTCATCCATTTATCAACAGATCGACGAGGAGATCAGAACCCAGTATCTTCTTGCTTACACCTCCAGCTCGACACTCCCTGCCGAGGAGCTTCGGGAGATCAAGGTGGAGGTCGATCGAAAGGGTGTCGAAGTCAAGACGATCTCGGGATACTACCCGGGTGGGTTTTGAGGCGAGGAGACCTATGAGACGAGTGGCGCTTCTGTTAATGGTAGTGACGGTCGTGGGTCTTTCGACATCGGCCCTGGTCTGGGGCGGTGACGCCGACTCCAAGGGGGCCAAGGCAAACTCCGGCCGAGCCATCGACGCAGCCAAAAGGGGCTATTGGCAGGAGGCGATGGCGTTGTGGGAGGACGCGCTCGAGCTTGCTCCCGACGACGCCGAAATCCTCAACAACTACGCAGTCGCCCTCGAAGCGATCGGCAGTTACGAAGAAGCCGGTCGAATTTACGAAAAAGCCCTGACGATCAAACCCGACAGTCGCCGCATTCGCAGGAACCTCATGCTCAACAAGGATTTCTATGTGAGCTACGTGCTCAGGGAAGACCCGAAGGAATCGGATGGACCCACCGATGGTGATGGCCAGACACCTCCGCCGGGTGATCCTCAGGGAGAAGAATCACCGCCTCCAGAGAAAGAGCAAAACAAGGACGGCGAGGGGGGAGGCGACGATGACCAGATCTGACAACGCCGCCTCGAATCGGGTATTTCTGGGTTTGGCACTGCTGACGATCGTCCTGATCTGGGGTGGTTTGCCGTCGGAGGCCAAGGATATTGATCTCTTGCTGCGAATCAACCCGGAGCTCGAGCTCGAAGGATCCGAGCATCTCTACATCGGACCGATTCTCGTCGAACCTCGCGAGGGTCATGCGTCAGAGGGGTTGGACGTGATCGCTTCGCGAGAGTTTGAGCGCTACTTGCGGCGCCTGCTGCGCCGTGAGACCCGTCTTTATCTCGCCGAGCCCATTACCGATCTTGAGTTGCCCACCCGAAACCCGGTCGAGCTCCTCGAGACCACCCCCTTCTGGCAGGACATCGGGCGCGAAACGGAGTCGGATTTCATCGTCACCGGCGCGGTCGATGTTGAGGTGCTAGATCGGGCCGGCTATCAGACCGAGGAGTACGTCTCACCACAAGACGGAAAGACGTACTTCCGCCAGGTTCTGGTCGAGGAGACAGGGTTCAAGTACGACATTCTGATCACCGTGCTTTCGGGGGAAACCGGAGAGGTGGTCTTTACGGAGCAGATTTCGGACTTCCAAGAACGGCCGGAGCGGAAACTCGAAGTCTACAAAGAGATGTTCAATGACCTCTATACCCTGGAGAGCAGATTGTTGGGGATCTTTGTGCCCCGCTTCATCCGGGCAAAACGGTACCTCTTCAATTGAAGAAAGTCGCCGCTTTGGGTGTGCGAAGGTTTCGGAGGTGAGTATGGTGGTGATGCGGCGAATCGTACTTGTATTGGTTCTCTTGGCGGCCCTTCCGGCTGCTGCCCAGGTCGGCTACATCGGTGGCAAGAACAAGATCACCTACGACAAGTTCGACTGGCACGTGTACGACACCCCGCACTTCCGCATCTCGTACTACGATCGGGTCGAGCCTTCCCTGGACGAGGTGGCGTCCTTCGCGGAAAGCGCGTACGACGAGCTCGCTCGCCGCCTGAACTTCCAGATCCTCAAACCGATCCCGATGATCATCTACGCCACCCATGCCGAGTTCGAGCAGTCAAACGTGATGGTTGGGTTCATTCCCGAGGGGGTCGGCGCATTCGCGACCTCCGCACGCAACCGGATGGTGCTGCCGGTCGATCTGTCCAAGCACGAGTTGCAGACCCTGATCCAACACGAGCTGACCCATATCTTCCAGTACGAGATCCTCTTCCAGGGGCGGAGAGCAAGGGCGATCTTCAAACGGCCGCCGCTCTGGTACATGGAAGGCATGGCGTCGTACCTCGGACGCGACGAGTCGTCTCTCGACGAGGCCTACATGCGGGATGCCGTCTTGTCCGGCGGAATCCCGTCGGTTGCGCAGCCGGTAGGTGGTTTCTTTGCCTACCGGTTCGGTCATATGGTATTCGAGTTCGTCGAGTCCGAGTGGGGGGAGGACGGTCTCCGCGATTTCATCTTTGCCTTCCGGAATACCATGAGCGGCAATATCACGCGGCCCCTGGAACGGGTCTTCAAGATGAGCATCGACGAGTTCGACGCTGCGTTTCGGAAGTGGCTGCGCCTGCAATACGAGGCCTATGACCAGCGCGGGGAACCGAGGGAGTTCGGGCAGCCGTTTTACGCCGGCAAACAACGACCCACGGTCGAGGCCTCTCCGGTGGCATCTCCCAATGGAGACCTCGTCGCCGCCTTCACGAGTGTTGCCGACGATGTCGACGTCGCCGTTTTCGGAGTTCCGGACCGTCGTCTTTTCAAGAACGTCACCAAGGGCTATACGACCAAGTACAGGTATCTCATTGCTCAGGGACTGACGATAGGGCCCCGTCTCGGTCGCGACATCGCATTTTCCCCGGACGGCAAGCAGCTCGCCGTCTTTGCCCGGAGCGAGCGCACCCGTTCGCTGCTTCTTCTCGACATCTACAAGAAAAAGGTATTGCGGGAGATCGAGATTCCCTTACCCATGGATCAAGCGGGTCAACCGGCCTGGTCCCCGGACGGTGAGCAGATCGCTTTCCAGGCAATCCTTGACGGGCAGTACGACATCTTCCAGATCGCCCTGAAAGATGAAACGATTGTCAAGCTCACGGATGATGAGGCCTTTGACGGCGCTCCTGTCTACTCGGCGGACGGTTCTCATCTCGTATTCTCGACTCAGGAGAACCTCGAGTCCAAGCTGGGACAGCTGAAGCTCGACGGCAGTGGTGAGCGCAAGCAGCTGACCTTCGGCCCTGGCAGCGACGACGGCGCCTCTTTCTCGAGGGACGGCAAACGAATGTACTTCGCCTCGGACCGATCTCAGGGGGTGTGGGACATCTACTTCATGGACTTCGAGGACGATGCTCTCTACAAGGTGACCAACGTCATCGGTGCAGCCATCAACCCGACCCCTATCGAAACTCTCGAAGGTGAGAGGGTTGTCTACCAGGCCTTTGCCAACGGCAGGTGGAAGCTCTACGTCGCCGACCCGAATCAAGCCGAAGAGGTGGCCGACCTCATCGATCCGAAGATCGGTCTCGACCTCGAGGACTTCCTCCCGGCCGTGTCTTTGAGCATCGACCCGAGCCGCGGAAAGAAAGTCAAACGCCGCCGCCTCTTCGTCGAGGATGCGGCCATCAACGTCGGTGTCGATTCGGAGGGGCAGCTGCTCTCTTACACCTACGTCACGCTGTCCGACCAGTATGGGGATCGCCGCATTTCCCTCTTCCTCAACTCGGTCTCAACCTTCGCGAACTTCCAGGCATTCTGGACCAACCTCGAAAAGAGGACAGACTGGGGTGTCATTCTCTACGACTCGAGAAGATACTATATTACGGGATACGACCCGTTGCGGGACGAAATTACCGGACGGGAGGAGCAGTACCGGCGAACCGGGGGCGCGGCGTTTGCGAGCTACCCCCTTTCGACCTACTACCGGCTCGAGGGGTCCGCAGGATACGAAGAGCGTGTCGCCAGCCTGCCCACGCAGGGGCCGGACGGCGGTGTCGAGCTCGTGACTCAGAGCGCATCGATACCAGTGGCGACCTTCGGCATCGTCGGCGATACGACGAGGTTCAACTACTACGGCCCTCATCAGGGATCGAGGTGGCGGGCCCGGTTTTTCTACGGCTACGACGTGGACTTCGGCGGCACCTTGTACAACGACCTCGTCGTCGAGTGGCGCAAGTACCTGGCGATTTCCCGCCGGCAAGAGCTCGCTCTGAGGTTCTTCGGGGGAGTCTCTGAGGGGAACTCGCCGAATGTCTACGCCATGGG